>DQVB01000692.1 GCA_015661985.1 Planctomycetota bacterium
CCGTTGGTTTTGGGCAGGTTGGGCCGGGCCGCTCGGGCCGCCGTACCGGATCTTTTGCGCCTGCTGGAGGATGGAGACCCAACAGTGCGCGCCAACGCGGCGGCGGGAGCGTGGGGCATCGCCCGGTCTCCGCGGGCCCTGCAAACCCTGCTGGCCATGCTGCGCTCCACCAGGCCGGAAGAAGCTTACCGGGCCACCGTGGCCATCGGCTGGCTGGGCACGGAGGCCGAGCCGATGATTGCACCGCTGGTGGAAACCCTCCGGCACGCGGACGCCGATGCGCGCCGCGCGGCGGCCCGGGCCTTGGGCCGGATGGGCGAGGTGGCTTTGGGCCCGCTCGAACAAGCCTTGGAAGACCCCAGCGGCCAGCTGCGCCGCGGTGCCGTGGCGGCCTTGGGCGTGATCGGCCGGCCAGCCCTGCCGGCCTTGATCCGGGCCTTGGAAGACCCCGCCGCCGTTGTCCGGTACGGGGCCGCCCGGGCCATCGGGCGGATGGGTACCCAAGCCGGCTCGACGCTGGATGCCTTGATCAAACGGGTTGATGACCCTGACCCGATGGTGCGCCGGGCCGTGGCCGAGGCGATCAAGCGGGTCCGGGACGGGGAACGCTGAGACCGCGGCGCCGGCCGTTGGTCTGCTCTTTGCGGAGAATGAAAGAAACGGGATGACCACGTACATTGCTCGGGGCTCGCCGACAACGGAGCTGAGCCAGTCGGATTTGAAAGCGGCCCTTTTCGATTGCTTCGACACGCTCGGCCCTCGATCGAAGGTGCTGGCTCTGCCCCCCGATTTCACTCGTTACCACAGCATGGCCGGGCCGCTGACGTGCATGGTTTACCACTACTACGGGCCACGGCTCGTGGATGTGATGCCGGCCCTGGGCACGCACGTCCCCATGACGGCCGAGCAGCTGGATCGCATGTATCCGGACGTGCCTCGCCATTTGATCCGCCGACACGATTGGCGAAACGATGTGGTCACCATCGGCCACGTGCCGGAGGATTTCGTGGCCCAAGTGACCGAGGGGATTTATCGCCGCCGCTGGCCTGTACAGTTGAATCGTTTGGTGTGGGAAGGCGGCCATGATTTGATTCTGTCGATCGGCCAGGTGGTACCGCACGAAGTGGTGGGGATGGCAAACTACAACAAGAACCTCTTCGTGGGTACGGGAGGGCCGGCCGGGATCAACGAAAGCCACTTCATCGGAGCCGCCTACGGGATGGAACGGATGATGGGTCGAGCCGACACGCCGCTGAGGCGGATCCTCAATCACGCCCAGGAGCAGTTCTGCCAACATCTGCCCATTGTCTTCATCCTGACCGTGATCGGCCCGCGTCCCCAAGGTGGCCTGGCCGTCCGCGGGCTCTTCGTGGGCGACGACTACGATTGCTTCCGCCAAGCGGCCGAGCTGTCCGCGCAGGTGAACTTCACCGTGCTGGAGAAAGCCCCCGAGACGATCGTCGTCTATCTCGATCCCGAGGAATTCCACAGCACGTGGCTGGGCAACAAGGCGGTCTATCGTACGCGGATGGCCATCGCTGACGGGGGCCACTTGATCGTGTTGGCACCCGGCGTCGCTGCCTTCGGTGAAGACGCTCAGATCGACGGACTCATCCGCAAATATGGCTACCGCGGTACGCCCCAGATCATGCGCTGGGTGGAAACCTGCGACGACCTGGCCGGCAACCTGTCGGCCGCCGCCCACCTGATCCACGGCTCCTCCGAGGGCCGCTTCCGGATCACCTATTGCCCTGGCCGCCTGAGCCGAGAAGCGATCGAAGGGGTGGGTTACGAGTATGCCGATCTGGCCGGGATGTCCGCCCGCTACGACCCCCGACAACTGGCCGACGGATGGAACACCCTGCCCGACGGCCAACGGATCTATTACATCAGCAACCCGGCCCTGGGCCTATGGGCATGCCGCCAGCGGCTCCAGTCGTTGCAGTAAGAGGCTATCCCCAAATGGCGCTGTGGCCGGTCTCCTGGCCGGGCCGCGACGTCCCACCGAAGGTCTCCATTTCCCTTCCGGGATAAGCTCCAACCCACCGGGGACGGTCCGCGGGCACTGCCACGGCGGGCTACTCGGGCGTTTGGCGACCGAGGAGATGTCGCAAGGGCCATTCCAGCTTCCGGTGGCGGAACGGATAGCCCGTCTGTTCCAGCTTTCGAGGCACCACACGCGCGCTGGGCAAAACCATCTCGCGGGCCATTTCACCCAGGGCGATCCGCAGCGCCCAGGCGGGGACCGGCAGCACGGCGGGACGCCGAAGCACACGGGCCAGCGTCCGAGTGAATTGGGCATTGGTCACCGGTTCGGGGGCCACGAAGTTGACCGGTCCTTCGAGCTCGTCGGTCATGATGGCATGCAACAGGGCGCCGAGGACGTCGTCCAGCGAGATCCAGCTCCAGAACTGGCCTCCGCCACCCAAACGGCCGCCGAGGCCGAAGCGGAAGGGCGTGAGCATCTTGGCCAGCGACCCACCGCGGGGACTGAGCACCAGGCCGAACCGGGCCACGACCACGCGGATACCGGCCGACCGCGCCGGCCGCGAGGCCGCTTCCCAATCGCGGCACAGATCGGCCAAGAAGCCGCGACCCGGCCGAGACGTTTCGTCCAACAGCTCGTCGCCGCGGTCGCCGTAATAGCCAATGGCCGAGGCTACGACCAACACCCGCGGCGGCCGAAGCAGACGCGCCAAGGATTGGCACAAACGGCGCGTCGCTTCAACACGGCTGGCCCGAATCCGCTCCTTCCGTTCGGCGGTCCAGCGACCTGCAGCCAGGTTCTCGCCGGCCAGATGAATCACAGCGTCGAGGGGCTGGAGCCGATCGGCCTGCAGCTGTCCGGTTTCCGGATCCCAGACGACGTGTCCTTCGTGCTCGCCGGATCTTCCACGCACCAGTCGCTGCACCGAGTGCCCGCCCGTAGTGAGGAAGGGCACCAAGGCCGAACCGATCAGTCCGGACGAACCGGTAACGGCGATCCGCAATCGCGGGCGGTCACGCCAGCGGGCGTGCTCGGCCAGGTCGGCGGCCACCGTATCGTGGCGGTACCGCAACGTCTTCTCCAGCCCGCGCAGTATCCGCCGTTCGGCCCAGCTTCGGATCGGCCACAGGCCGGGCATCTGGAAGTCGATGCGGTCTTCCAGGAAGCAAGCGTCCGGTCCGTCCGGCTCGAATCGATGTTCGTGTGACCAGCGGGCAAAGACGCCTTCAATCTGCCGCTCGCAAAAACGGCGGCCTGGCTCATAGCCGTAGTACTCCAGGACCCACGGAACCTTCACTCCCCCGAAGGACACCTGGAGCTTCACGCGATCCCCGTCGCGGATGGTGCCCGAGCACTGGGCCACTTGGATCCCCGCGCTGGGCGGCAGCAGTCGTTCCACGGCCCCAGGCCGTTCGTGCCATGCGAAGGCCTCTTCGGCCGAAACAGGCAAGCCGGCGCGGCGCACCAATTCAGCCATGTGTCTCCCTCGTCCGGCCCGTCCGACCTATCGGGGGTCAACCAGTCACCTTCTCACTCTCGCCGGGCAATTATATGCCGTCTCCCGACGCCGGGCCACGGTGCTCCACCCGTTGACAGTGTCGCGGCCGGTGGCGTACGATCACTACAAGAAGGTCGTGTCTGGAAAAGAACGTTTGCAAAGGGCTTTCGGGCGCCCATGGTTCGAGCGTACCGGTCAACGCCGAGATCGGGGATCGGCGAGCCTTTCTCCAGACGGTTGGCTGCGCTGGTGGTGGCCGTCGTTTGCTTCCGGGCCATCGCCTGGGGGGCGGAGCAAGCGGGAAGGCGTGCCGAGTATTCCCGGGCCGTGCTCATCCGGCTGGAAGGGGCGATCAGTCCGATGCGCGAGCAGTACTTGTATCGGAAGCTCGACTTGGCGCGCGAGTCGGGAGCGGATCTGGTGATCATCGAGATCGACAGTCCCGGCGGGCTCGTCGATTCGAGCCTGGCCATGGCCGAGCGACTCCGTGATCTGGATTGGGCACACACGGTGGCTTACGTGCCGCGCGAAGCCCTTAGCGGAGCGGCCATCGTGGCGCTGGGGTGTGACGAGATCATCATCCACCCGCGAGCCTCGCTGGGGGACGCCGGCCCCATTTTCCTGGATGAGAACTTCCTGTTCCGCCACGCCCCGGAGAAGTTCCGCTCGAACCTGGCCCAAAAGGTACGCACGCTGGCCGAAGCCAAAGGGCGTGCGCCGGCCTTGGCCGAAGCCATGGTGGACATGGATCTGGTGGTCTACCACGTCCGCGACAAACGGACCGGTAAGGAATCGTTCCTTTCGGACCGGGAGATCGAAGCCGACCAGGATCCGGACCGCTGGGAAAGGCTCGAACCCGTGTTCGAGTCGCGGGAAGGACATTTCCTTCAGGTCAACGGCGAGCGGGCGGTGGCCTTGGGATTGGCTCAGGACACCGCCAGGACCCGCGCTGGGCTGCTGGCCCGCTACGGGCTGCCTGAAGACCCGCTCGTGCTGGAACCGTCGGGTGTAGACACGGCCGTGTACGTGTTGAATCTGCCCCTGGTCACCGGCGTGCTGTTCGTTGTAGGTCTGGTTGCCCTGTATCTTGAATTCATGGCGCCGGGGATCAGCGTGGGTGGGCTTATCGCGGGGCTGTGCTTTGCCCTGTTCTTCTGGAGCCGTTTCCTGGGCGGTACCGCCGGTTGGTTGGAAGTCATCCTTTTCCTGGCCGGGCTTGTTTTTCTGGCCGTCGAACTCTTCGTCATCCCCGGGTTCGGGATCGCGGGGATCGCGGGGATCCTGCTGCTGTTGGTCAGTCTGTTGATGGCCAGCCAGCACCACAACGTGCCCTCCACAGGCCAGGACCTGAACAGTTTGCTCGTCAGTTTGGGTGTATTGATGGGTTCTTTGGTGGTCGTGGTGGGGGCCGCCGTTGCGATCAGCCGTTATTTCGGGACGATCCCCCTTTTGAGTCGCTTGGCTTTGACCCCGCCCGCCCCGGCTGAAACCGAAGAAGGGCCGGCCGAAGGCAAAGGGCGGCTTGAGGTGGGCGAGGTGGGCATCGCCGACTCGCCCCTGCGTCCTGCCGGCATGGTGCGCTTCGGGGAACGCTATGTGGACGTGCTGACCGAAGGCACCTTCATCGAAAAGGGGCAACAGGTAAAGGTCGTGAAGATCACCGGGAACCGGGTTATCGTGCGCCAGGCGTGAGGGCGATGGATTACGAGCACACTCAAAAAGCTCCGTTGGCGTATGTTCTCGTGGCCGCAGCTCTGGCGGCGTTGGCCATCGCCTGGGTCGGCCGCGACGAACCGGCCGCCTGGATTGTGGCCGTAGGGGTAGCCGCGACGCTGGTCCTGGTGGCAGCCATGTTCAGCCATCTCACCGTCCGCGACGAAGGCCATTGCCTGGCCATCCGCTACGGTCCTCTCCCCGTGTTCCAAAAGCGGTTTCCGTACGCGGACATCCAGTCGGTCCAGAAGGGTCGCACCTCGATCATCGACGGCTGGGGCATCCATTGGGTCCCGGGACGCGGGACAACGTATAACCTCTGGGGCTTCGACTGCGCCGTGCTGCGCGTGGGCGGCAAGACGGTCCGCATTGGGACCGACGACGTGGACAACCTGGTCGCCTTCCTGCGTCAAAAGATCGGCCGACAGACTGAGTAACCCGGGCCGGCAGCTACGGTCGGAGGAGCACTTTCATCAGGTCGGCGCCGGACCTGAGCCGCTGGAACCATTGAGCACCTTCGGCCAAGGGCGCTACGGCGCTGACCAACGGGTCCACCCGGATCGCCCCGCGGGCGATGAGATCCAGCGATGTGGGGTACTCGCCCGCCGAAGCGCACGAGCCGTAAAGCGTCACTTCGCGGGTGACCACCCGTTGTAGGGGCAGGTCGACCGTGGGGGTAAGGTTGCCCACCAGGCCGACGCGGCCGCCTTTGCGTACTGAATCGATGGCCATGGCCACCGTGGCGGGGAAACCAGCTGCTTCGAAGGCCACATCGGCCCCGCGTCCCGCGGTCCGATCCAGCACGGTGCGGCTCACATCATCCCGTTCGGGTGACAAAGTCACGTCAGCCCCCAAACGGCGAGCCAGTTCCAGGCGGGCAGGCCGGATGTCCACCGCAATGATCAGCCCGCAACCGGCCAGCCGCAAAGCCTGGATGATCAACAGCCCGATCATCCCGCTGCCGATCACCACGGCCGTATCGTTCAGGTGCGGGCGAACCCGCTCGACCGCGTGCACCGCGATGGATACAGGTTCGGCCATGGCCGCTTGTTCAAAGCTCACACCTTCGGGCAACCGGCACAAGATCCTGGCCGGCACGGCCACCCACTGGGCAAACGCCCCGTCCCGGCGAAACTCGCTGCAGGCTACACCCAATACCTCACGGCGATCGCAAAGGTTCACCTGACCGCCGCGGCAGAACCCGCACTGGCCGCACCAGATCGTGGAATCGAAGGTGACTCGGTCGCCCGGCTGCCAACCTTCCACGTTTTCGCCCGCGCGGGCGATCACCCCCGAAGCCTCGTGCCCCATCACCAGCGGCGGGATGCGGCGACCGCTCGACCCGTCCATGCCGTGCACGTCACTGCCGCAAACCCCGCACGCTTTGACCTCCACGATCACCTCGTCCGCCGCGCAGTCCGGCTCGGGCAGATCGCCGTATTCCAGCTGGTTGCGGGCCACAAGCACCAGGGCTTTCATATCCGATCAACTCCAAACCAGTCCGCCGCTTCGGTGGTCACCGCGGCGACCAACCGATCTGTCCGGCCCGCCTGATCTCAAAACCACGCGCAGGTGAACCCCCCGTCCACGTTGATCGCCGCGCCGGTGATGAACCGGCCCGCCTTGCGCGAACACAGAAGCAGCACGGCGCCGATCAGTTCCTCGGGTTCACCGTAGCGGCCCATGGGCGTAGAGCGCATGATGTTCTCCACGCGCCCGCGATCCAACAACCTCCGGTTCTGCTCGGCGGGGAAAAACCCCGGGCAAATGGCGTTGACGCGTACGCCTTTGGGGGCCAACTCCTGGGCGATGTTCTTCGTCAGGTTCAGCACGCCCGCCTTGGATGCCGAATAGGCGAACACACGGGAAAGGGGAAGATGCGAGGTGACGCTGCCGATATTGAGAATCGCACCACCACCGGCCTCCACCATGTGGCGGGCAAACACCTGGCAGGCCCGGAACACGCCCTTCAGGTTTACGGCCATGATGAAGTCCCATTTCTCCTCGGGGTGCTCCAGGAAGGGGCTGCCGAAGTTCACGCCCGCGCAGTTGACCAGGATATCCACACGCCCGGTCACCTTGAGCGACTGGGCCAGCAGGTTTTCCAACGAGTCGCTCGAGGTAACATCCACCAGCACATGACTGGCCCGAACGCCCGCCTCCTCGAGCTGGCGCAGGCGGGCCTTACACCCTTCCTCGATCAGGTCGGCCACGACGACGTGCGCCCCGGCCAGGCCCAATCCGCGGCAGATGGCTCCTCCCAATTCGCCCGCCCCGCCGATCACCACCGCCACCTGACCCTCCATGCCGAACAGGTCCTTGAAGTACTCTTCCGGAGACATGCCTTCAACCCCCGTTGAACTCACAACACTTCAACCGGATTCTCTTTGCCGCCGCAGCAGAAGTGGCCCACAAGCCGCCCCACTGCAAAGGCTCCTCAGCCCATGGGGCGTGGCTCTCCTGAACCGGGCCCCCTCCCAGTGCGCGGTATGCGCGCCCTGCAATCCGACACTCCACCCGGCCGCGGCCGGCGCAGGTGTCCCGATCCCTTACTTTAACCGCCAAGCTGCGGGCCCGGCGGCCGCATCGGCGGTCATGCAAGCTGGCCTCCCTTGTACCATATTCAAACTGTAAGCTCCAGGGCCCAGGCGAGACGCCGCTCCGCTGGTTGTGGCCACAGGCGCTGCCCGATGGCACTGAGTCTCCCCGTGGTGGGCTGCCGCCCTTCGCGGGCCCTTCGCACATCGCGTCATTCGCCGTTTCCCTACAAGGCCGGTGGCCGCTCGTCTTGTGGCAGCCTCCGGGATAAGATGTATCCCAGAACCAGGGCACAGACCGAAGAAGCCGAGGACACTGGGATGAAGACAAACAGACCGCCAATGGCCCCCGTTGCCGCGCTGATTCTGTTGCTGGCAGGAGGCGGCCAGTCAGCCACGGCGGACGTGCCGGTGCCGTCGTGGAAACACCTGTCGAGCAAGCGGGGCCAGTTGCCCGAGCCGAACGGAGGACGACAGCAAACGGCGTGTGTGGTGTTCGACGTCGACGGCAACGGTACGGACGACATCGTGGTTGCCGAACGGACCCAGTCGCCGGCGGTCGTTTGGCTGGGCCGGACCGCTTCGGGTTGGCAGCGCTATGTGATCGACGCCAGCCACCGCCGGCCGGAAGCCGGGGGGTGGCCCCATGACGTGGACGGGGACGGCGACCTGGATCTCATCCTGGGCGGCGACGCTCGGAGCGACGAGCTGTGGTGGTACGAGAACCCGGCGCCGGCGCTGGATCCCTCCAGCCCCTGGACGCGGCGGATCATCAAGCGGGGCGGCGGGAGGGCACACCACGACCAGATCGTGGCCGATCTGCTGGGCACCGGCAGGCCACAGCTGGTTTTCTGGAACCAAGGCGCGCGGGCGTTGCTCTTGGCCGAGATCCCCCCTGATCCGCGCTCAACCGGGCTGTGGCCGCTGGTGAAAATCCTGGACACCTCCCGCACCAAAACGGCCATCAAGCAAGAGGGCATGGCGGCAGGCGATGTCGATGGTGACGGCCGAGTGGACCTGTTGGCCGGGATCTATTGGCTGAAACACCAGGGCGGAAAACGGTTCACACCGATTCAGATCGCCGATCACCCCGGACGTATCGCCGCCGGTCGCTTCAAACCGACACCGGCGGCGCAGATCGTCCTGGCTCCCGGGGACGGCAACGGCCCGCTCCTGTTGGCAGAATGCCAAGGCGACCCGACCGACCGGAAAGCATGGACGCGCCGGCGGCTGTTGGATCGTGACCTGGTGCACGGCCACACGCTGGCCGCTGCCGATATCAACGCCGACGGCCACCTGGACATCTTCACGGCCGAGATGCACACCCCTGGCCGCGGCGAACAATGCACAGCATGGATCCTCTACGGCCACGGCGACGGTCGGTTCACCGTCCAGCGGCTTTCGGTCGGCATCGGCAACCACGACTCGCGCCTCGGCGACGTCAACGGCGACGGCCGGCTGGATATCGTCACCAAGCCGTACACCTGGGATACGCCTCGTATCGACGTGTGGCTGAACCAGGGCCCGGTGGGGCGATGAACGTGGAGGTCAATCTGCGCGTCGATGCGGCCAATGCCTGTGGTGGCCCTCTCGGGCCTAGGGCAGCCGGCGTTGGCTATTCAGGAAAGAGCTTGGTGGAAAGGTACCGCTCGCCCAGGTCGGGTAGCACCGCCACGATCAACTTGCCCTGGTTTTCCGGCCGGCGAGCTAGCTGGAGGGCGGCCCAGGCGGCAGCCCCGGAGCTGATCCCGCACATCAGACCCTCCAAGCGAGCCAGGTTGCGGGACGTTTCCGCCGCGTCTTCGTCCCGCACCGTGATCACCTCGTCGATGATCTCCAGATTGAGCACGTCGGGGATGAAGCCCGCGCCGATCCCCTGGATGGTATGACGGCCCGGCTTCAGCGCTTCGCCATTCAGTTTCTGGGTGATCACAGGGCTGTTGGCCGGCTCGACCGCCACCATCTTCACGCCCGACTTGCGCGACTTGAGCACCTCGCCCACCCCAGTGATCGTCCCCCCGGTCCCCACGCCAGAGACCACGATCTCCACGGCTCCGTCGGTGTCCCGCCAGATCTCTTCAGCCGTTGTCCTGCGATGAACCTCGGGGTTGGCTGGGTTCTTGAACTGCTGAGGCATGAAATAGTTGTCGCCCGATGCCAGCAGCTCCTCGGCCTTGCGCACCGCCCCTGGCATCCCTTCGCTGGCCGGCGTCAAGATCACTTCGGCCCCCAGGGCCTTCAGCAGCCGCCGCCGCTCCAAAGTCATGCTCTCCGGCATGGTGACCGCCAACCGGTACCCGCGCGCGGCACAAACAAAGGCCAGGCCGATGCCGGTGTTGCCACTGGTAGGCTCAATCACGACCGTGTCCTTGTTGATCAGCCCGTCACGCTCCGCTGCCTCGATCATCGACCAGGCAATGCGATCCTTGACGCTCCACAGAGGATTCTGGTTCTCCAGCTTCCCCACCACGGTCGCCCCGCACCCCTCGGTGACCCGGCGCAGACGCACCAGTGGGGTGTTGCCGACGCACTGGGTAACCTCATCCCGAATTCGGCCGGAAGCACTAACACTCATCAGCAATCCTTTCCTTGCAAGACCGGTCTTGTGGCTCTCGGCCCGCCGCTCCGGGCACACCTCGATCCACCGTGGCGAGCCGAATAATCACTGGGAGGCTGATCAATCCGGTGGCCGAGACCACCCGATCGTCCGCAAATTGTAACCATGTTACCAAAGATAGGCAAGTGTGGTTTCGAGACAGGGAGGCCCCAGTCGATGGCTGCGTCCCTCTGTCGGCCTGAGGGCATGGAAGGGAAACCGATTTGGCTGTTTTTCTTGGGTTGCGTTGTCAGGAAGCCTTGCGCACCGGCGCCCCGAACGGGTGTGTCGGGGTAGCGCGGGGCCCTGGAGTGGGCCGACGAACAAGGTCTGCGAGCCTCGATGGACAAGCGTGCCCGCTCGTCCCATCGGCCCGGATTCAACCCCGCAGACCGTGCCAACAGACGTATCCTCGCGCGCCCGACGAGCAAGGACGCTTAGCCTACGGCATTCTTCGTCACCGCAACCGCAGGAGGGCCTTGTTGGCAGGGCACAAGTCCAGCGGTCAGCGGCTCTGTGACCGCCGGTTGAGCCAGGGGCAACAGAAGGCGTTTGGGCCGTGGCGCGGCACGTTTCGCGGCTGGCCCTGGCCTTCGCCGGGCGGATCGGTCATATTGACAAGCTGGGCTGGGGCAGAGAATGGGAAGAGGTCGCCGGCCTTACCGCTCAGCCTTTTGCCAAGGCCGGCGGGGGGCCTTGTCGGAAGAGTGACTCAGCCGGGGGAGGTGCGTCCGTGGTGGGCCGCGGCGGAAAATGGGCTGGCCCTGCCGGCTGGGTGCTCTGTTCTGGCCCGGCGGACAGGTGACCTCGGTGGGTCCGGTCGGCCTGTGGAGGGGAGAGTGTGGACGCCAAGCACCATGCGACGACGATCCTGACGGTCCGGCACCGCGGCGTGGTGGCTATCGGTGGGGACGGTCAAGTGACCATTGGCAACTCGATCATGAAGGGCGACGCCACCAAGATACGCCGCATGGGCGACGGCAAGGTGATCGCGGGTTTTGCGGGGGCGGCGGCTGACTCGTTTGCCCTGTTGGAGCGATTCGAGGGCAAGCTGAAGGACTTTCCGGGCAACATGCCCCGGGCGGCTACCGAACTGGCCAAACTGTGGCGCACGGATCGAGCCCTCCGGCGGCTGGAGGCGATGTTGGTGGTGGTCGACGCGCGGCATACGCTGTTGGTCTCCGGCAGCGGGGACGTGATCCAGCCGGCCGACGGGATCTTGGGGATCGGCTCGGGCGGCAACTATGCCGTGGCGGCCGCGCGGGCCCTGGCGGCCCACTCCACTCTGGACGCTGGGGCGATCGTGCGGGCGGCCCTGGAGATCGCTGCGGGGATCGACGTGTACACGAACACGCAGATTGTGGTGGAGGAGATGGCGTGCGAGAGCTGACGCCGCGGCAAATCGTCGAGGAGCTGGACCGTCACATCGTGGGTCAACATGACGCCAAGCGGGCGGTGGCCGTCGCCATCCGCAACCGCTGGCGGCGCCAGAGGCTGCCCGAAGATATGCGGGCCGAGGTGGCCCCGAAGAACATCCTCATGATCGGGCCTACGGGGGTGGGCAAGACCGAGATCGCCCGCCGCTTGGCCCACCTGACCGGCGCCCCGTTCATCAAAGTGGAGGCGACCAAGTACACGGAGGTGGGCTACTACGGCCGTGACGTGGAGAGCATGGTCCGGGATCTGGTGGAAAACGCCATCGGGCTGGTGCGCGATCGCGAGCGGGAGCGCGTGCGCCAGGAAGCTCAACGACGGGTTGAGGAACGGCTGTTGGACCTGTTGGTGCC
>DQVB01000587.1 GCA_015661985.1 Planctomycetota bacterium
AGACCACGGCCGAGGATTCCGTCCACGCGCAAACCTCGCCTTTCACGGGCACGTTGCCCACCAGGTACGGGGCGCAGGTGTACGTCATCAGGTACCCGGCCCTGGCGGCCAGCTGCATGAGTTCCTGCTGCGCGGCCACTTGCTCGGCGGGCATCTGGATCTCTTCGTACTGCTCTTCGTGGGCGAAGGTGATATGAGCCGTGGTGGGGCAGCAGGGGCGATAGCGGCAGGCCGTTCGCAACAGCTTCAGACTGCGATCCAGAGCCTCGGGGCCCGCCCCGGCGACCAGGTTTCCCGGCACGGTGACCAGTGCGTGGGTATTGGTCACAGCGACCAACCGTCGGGCGCCCATCGCTTCGCCCCATTCGACCAGCCAGCGCATGCACCTGGCCAAAAACGGGCCTCGGCGACCGTCCAGGATCTCTTCTTGCGCTTCGGTCAATTCCATCGCCCGGCCAGACCTCCTGTCCACTCCCCAGCGTTGCAAACCGGTAATGGAGGACGGACATTGCTGTCCGTCACCAGCGGGACAAAACACGGAAGGGGGCGAGGACGGTAGATGTCACAGAATGTGAGCATTGCGATGCCGGCCGGAATCCGCATCCGAGCCTGTAATTGACGGGCAAGAATGCCCATCCACGTTTTCTTTCTGCAACGTTGGGGCACTGGGCATCACATTTGGGATAGGCCTTGGCTATTCCCCAGGCGGCTCGCCCCGCACCGGAAACTGCCCCACGGGTTGGGCTCCCCGGTCGATGATCCAAATGTTGCGGAAGCGTACCGGACTGCCATGATCCTGCAGGAGGATGGGCACCAAGCTCGGTTCTTCCGGCTTCCCGGCGCCCGTTTTGTTCACCAGCTCCACATCGTCGTGGATCTTCACCCCGTTGTGCCATACGGTCACACGGGCGTTCTGGAGTTTGGTCCCGTCGACGGCCCACCGCGGGGCAGTGAACATGATATCGTAAGTCTGCCACTCCAAAGGCGGGTAGGACATGTTGACGTCCGGGTCACGGAACCGGTAGAGCCCGCCGCATCCATTGTCGCGCGGCTCCAGGGCGAAGGAATCGAGGATTTGGACTTCGTAGCGCCCCAACAGGTAGACTCCGCTGTTGCCCCGCGCCTGGTCGCGCGCGTAGGGGGCATAGGGTACGCGGAACTCCAGATGGAGGTTGAAATCCTGAAAGAGCCGCTTCACCTGTGCGCCCTCCATGAGCAATCCGGTTTCGGTCATCTCCGCCTCGGTGAACTGATCCGTATTGCGGCCGTCGAACAGCACGATGGCGCTGCGGGGAGCCTTGGCCCCCAGGGTCGGACTCTGCCGCCGGACGCGGTGCAATTGTCCCACCCGCTTGCCGTCCCCGTCCACCACGACGCAGTGGTCGGGATGGACGATCACGGCCCAAGGTCCACCGGAAAGGACCACGAAGCCATCGCTCCGCCTGCCCACCAGCCGCTGGAACTGGCGCGTACGCCGCGGTCCCGGCAGCCCACCCAGGTACTGGGCCGCCTCGAACGTTCCATCCCCGGTGGCCCGCACCTGCAATCCCAGGGGCCGGTTGCGTGAGCCGCCCAGGGAAATCGAACCGGCGAACTCCCCCTGGAAGGCAAAGTCTTCGTCCACCTGGCTGACGTCTGCGGCCACGTACTTCGGCGGGTCGGCCCCAGCCGGTTGTGGCCATGCGAAAGCCAAGACCAAAACACCAAGTCTCACTCGCAGCCGCCCGTGCGGCCCACGCCCATGACGGGTTCCCCTCATGATCCTCACCTCTCGAGTTGCCAGACCCAATCACCCGTGGCCGGCCCGGCTGGGCAAAAGCAAAAGACCGCCCCCTACCGCCGCCGGCCGCCCAGGTTGCCGTCCTCGGACCATGTTGCCCCAAGGGCTATTCTGATTGGGCGCCCGCCCACAAGCAACCTTTTGCCGTTCCCGCCGCCGCTGGCCTGGGACGGCTGGGCGGCCGCGGGGCGTGGCATCGGTCTGCGTTACATCCCCGGGGGGGCCGTTTTTGCCTTCCGGGCTGCGTCGGATTACCATAGTCTGCTCGGCACTCGCGTCTCCCCTGGGAATGACAAGATGAGGACAATGCCTGTGGACAGATGGTGGTCCGCTGGAAGTGGTGCAGCCCTGGAAGAGCTGGAACCGAGCAACGTGGTGCCGGGTGGCCCTGTATGGCGACGGATGGGCGCCGCGGGCGCTTTGGCCGCCCTCGGCGCAGCGATCCTGTTGGGCATCGCTGCGCCGAGGGCGGCGTGGGCCCAACGGGGGTGGACACGATTCCGGGGTCCTGACGGGACCGGGATCAGCTGGGACGAGTCGATCCCGGTGACGTTCGACGAAAGGGCTTACCGCTGGCAACTGCCCTTGCCGGGCAGCGGGCATTCGTCGCCCGCGATTTGGGGAGAGAAGCTGTTTGTCACCTGCGAGAACCGTTCGCAGCAGCAGCGATCCGTGGTCTGTATCGATACCCGTGCCGGCCGCCTGTTGTGGGAGTGGAAAACCACGTTCGAGCCCTACCGCAGCCATTCGTTCAACAGCTACGCAGCGGCGACGCCTGCTGTGGATGCCCGCGGGGTCTATGTGTCGTGGGTTTCGGGCAATTCCGTGGAGGTCGTGGGGTTGGATCACGCAGGCCGGCGGCTGTGGACAAGGAGGATGGAGGATTTCCGGTCGCGCTTTGGCGCCGGGGCGTCGCCCATCGTGCTGGACGGCGTGGTGGTGGTGGCCAACGACCACGGCGGCCAGGCGAGTTTCCTGGCCGGCCTGGACGCGGCCACGGGCCACCTGCGTTGGAAGGTCCCTCGCAAGAGCGGCCTGGTCTCTTTTATCACCCCTGCGGTATTCCGTTCGCCCTCCGGGGCCGTGGAGCTGGTCTTCGTCAGCCCCAGTCACGGGATCACCGGCGTGGAGCCGGCTACGGGGGCGGTGCTCTGGGAGGTGAGCGGCCTATTCACCCAGAAGACGGTGGCATCGCCGGTCATCGCAGGCCAACGGGTCTTCGCCACCTCGGGCCGAGGCGGCCGCGGTGTGGAATCGGCCCTGGTGCGCCGCGGCGATGCAGCCACGGGGCAGAAGGCCGGCCGGCTCGGTCAGATCGATACCGACCTGCCCTACGTTCCCACGCCGGTGGCCTGCGATGGGTATCTTTTCATCTGGACGGATCACGGCGTGGTCAGCTGCGCCGAGGTGGCCACCGGCAAGGTGCTCTGGCGGGAACGCGTGGGAGGCCAGTATTTCGCGTCGCCTGTCTGTGTGGCCGGCAAGCTGTACGGGGTCAGCAAGAAAGGCGAAGTCGTGGTCCTGGATGCGGGTCCCGAATTCAAACTGCTCGGCCGCAGCCAACTGCCGGAAGGCTCCTACGCCACCCCCGCTGTGGCTGACGGATGCATCTACTTTCGCACCTTCGAGCACGTGCTCTGTGTGGCGGGAAAGAAAGGATGAGTGTCGGCGGAAAGGTTCGTGGGGGGCACGGCCCGAGCAGCCTGCGGCGGTGCGGTTGGGGTGGGCGCGAGCCGTGGCTGTCGAGGTTGTCCGTCGGCCTTGTGGATTGTTTCTGGAATTCGAAGACACGCTGTCCGGTTGCCCCGCGGGCGCCCGGACGATGGACAAGTTCAGGATCAATACGAGGAGGTGGTAGGATGGGAAACCGAACGAGTCGACGCCAGTTTTTGGGGCACAGTGCGGCGGTGGCTGCGGCCACGTGGGCCGGCGCCCGGACCTATGCGGCCGGCGCGGCGCCTTCACCGGGTCCCAACGACACGATCAACTTGGGACTGATCGGCTGTGGCGGCGAGGGCCGGGCGGTACTGCGGGCCCACCAGCTGTGCCCGGGTGCCCGTGCGGTGGCTGTGTGTGATGTGAATGCCCGGCGGATGGCCCAGGCCCGCCAGGAGGCTGGCGGCCAGAAGGTGCTGGCCTTTCACGACTATCGCAAGCTCCTGGATCACTCGGACATCGACGCGGTGATCGTGGCCACCAACGGACACTGGCACGTACTGCCCACGATCCACGCCTGCCAGGCGGGCAAGGACGTCTACGTGGAAAAGCCGCTGGCCACATCCATCGGCGAGGGCCGTGCGGCGGTCGAGGCGGCTCGGAAGTACGACCGGGTGGTGCAGATCGGCACCCAGCAGCGCAGCTGGCCTCACTACCAGCAGGCGGTGGAAGCCATCCGCGCCGGCCGGCTGGGGGAAATCAGCGAGGTGAAAGTCTGGGACTACGACTATTTCTATCCTGGCTTCGGCAACCCACCCGATTGCGATCCGCCGCCCGAGTTGGACTGGGATTTCTGGCTGGGGCCTTCACCCAAGGTGCCCTACAACCCCAACCGCTACATCCGTCACTACTGGTTCTTCGACTACGGCGGAGCCTGGCAAGTCGATTGGGCTGTGCACCATTACCAAATCGTCCATTGGGCACTCGGTGTCGAAGCGCCTCGATCGGCCACGGCCATGGGAGATTTCCTCTGCTTCGAGCCGACCAACATCGAGTGGCCGGACACGTTTTCCGGCATCCTCCGCTACGGGCCGGGGCCGGTGGCCCGCAAGGGGTTCCTCCTCCAGTACACCTTCCGCGGGGGCTGCCGTCGCGAACAGCGATCCCATGCCAAGTGTTTCTTCGGCACCGAGGCTTCGATGATCCTCGATCGCAGCGGCTATACGATCACCGCCGAAGGCCGCGGCGGGCGGCAGTTCGGCGAAACGATCGAGACGGTGCGGAACGTCTTCACCGAAAGCGTGCACATCCAGAGCCTCAAAGCCCATGCCGAGGTGTTTCTGGACTGTGTGCGCAACCGCAAGCGCCCGCCGGCGGATGTCCAGGTAGGCCATCTGGCCACCACCCCGGGGCACCTGATGAACATCGCCTGGCGAGTGGGCCGCACCGTGCGCTGGGATGCCGAAAACGAACGGGTGATCGACGACCCCGAGGCCGATGCCCTGGTGACCAAAAAGTACCGGCCGCCGTGGGAACTGAAGGTCTGAAGGATCGACGGAGCCGCCGGTCCGTACGGGTGCGCTGCCGGGCCCCGGCCCACCGGTTCAAGCCACCATACGCATCTCCAGCGGCGTGCGCTGGCCGCTCTGGATGGCAGCGACGAACTCTTGGAAAATACCGATGTCCAGCGCCGTGGCGGAGTCGCTCTCCGGATGGAACTGGGTGCCCAGGGCGATCCAGCTGTCCCCTTCGCTCTCGATCGCCTCGATGATCCCGTCCGGACAGCGCGCCGTAACGCGGAACCCGGGGGCCACTTCGTCCACAGCCATGTGATGCATGCTGTTAACACGGATCTCCCCGTCGCCGAAGACACGCTCCATGAGCGAACCGGGGACAACCTGCAGGGCATGGCGGTGGTTGGGATCGGAAGGATCCAAGTGGGGCACGGCGCGAGGGTTTTCTTCCGGGATGTGGAGCATGAGGTTCCCGCCGGCCGTCACGTTCAGCAGCTGCATCCCCACGCCGATACCCAACACGGGCATTCGCCGACGGACGATGGCTCGCATCAACCGCCGGTCAAACTCTTCGCGCCGAGGGTCCATCAGGCAAACGGAAGGATGGATCATAAAGCCGTCACGTCGCGGATCCAGGTCGCGGCCACCGATCATCACGAATCCGTCCAGCCCGTCCAAAACCCGATCGATGTCCGCCTGGTCCACCAGCGGAGGCACAATGAGCGGTACGGCCTCCGCCTTGATCAACGAATCATAGTAGCCGGCCCACAAGCAGCTGTAGGCAGGCATGGCGCCGCGGGCAGCCCGGTAATCCATGTTCAACCCGATCATCGGTTTCTGATACATCTCGCACTCCTTTCCGTGACACATCCTGTGCCGGCAAGCGGCAGAGAACCAAACCAGACCGACGTGATCCCGGCGACAAGAGATGAGGGCGGAACCTAGCGCAACAAGGCTGCCACAGAAGAGCCAGCAAAAGAGCCTGCCCGGCGCCCAGATCCAGAACCGATCCGACACGCTATCCCTGCGCGCATGATCGACGAGCCAATTGTTCCCGCCCGGTCCTCCCAACCGGGTCCCCCGGACCTTTCCGGGGCGATCTCCGTATCGTTCCTGCGGTGCTCCTTTTGCTCAGGGTGTCACCAGAACCCAGGAATGCAAGCCGGGTGCTGAGTGTAGGCATGGGGCCGGCCGTTGCCAACAGGAAGCGGCTATTTCGCGCAGATTTTTCGACCCACCACAATATGTGGGCACGAGGGGACTGCTAGCATTGCGGTTTTCCACATCGCCCTTCGGCTTCGACCAGCCCATCCCAGGCTCCGCGGGCCGGGCTGGTCAACCTTTTCGGGTCGCCCGTGGCCGTCTACAATGAGCCCTTCGGCCCCCCTGTGGTTGGGGGCGGTGGGATCCTTTGTCCCCGCAAACAGCTGGGAGGAAACGAAGCGTTGCTCAGGACTCACACCTGCGGAGAACTGCGAACCGACCATATTGGGCAGCAGGCCACGTTGTGCGGATGGGTCGACACGTACCGTGATCACAGCGGGATCCTGTTCGTCGACTTGCGAGACCGGTACGGCAAGACCCAGGTCGTTTTTTCGCCCCAAAGCGGCCCCCAAACCCTGGCCGTAGCCAAGACGCTCCGGGCAGAGTACGTGATCGCCGTGACGGGCACGGTGGCAGCCCGCCCTGAGGGCACGGAGAACCGGAATCTAGCCACCGGCCGGATCGAACTGCGGGCGGAGAAGCTGGAAGTCCTAAACCGGAGCCGCACGCCCCCCTTTCAGCCAGGGGCCAAGGAACTGCCGAGCGAAGAAACACGGCTGCGGTACCGCTATCTAGACCTTCGGCGCCAGCCGATGCAGGAAGCCATGCTCCTGCGACACCGGATGATCAAACTGATCCGCGATTACTTCGACGAGCTGGGTTTCGTCGACGTGGAAACCCCCATGCTGGGCCGCAGCACGCCCGAAGGGGCCCGCGACTATCTGGTGCCCAGCCGCGTGCATCCGGGCACCTTTTTCGCTTTACCCCAGTCGCCCCAGCTTTACAAGCAGATCCTGATGATCGCCGGCTACGACCGCTACGTGCAGGTGGCCCGCTGCTTCCGCGACGAAGACCTGCGGGCGGACCGACAGCCGGAGTTCACCCAGCTGGATTTGGAGATGTCGTTTGTCCAGCCCGGGGACGTGATGGACGTGATCGACGGCCTCATGGCCAGGCTGGCTGGCCAACTGCTGGGCCTCGAGCTCCAGCTGCCTCTGCCTCGGATGACCTACGATGAAGCCATGCAGCGCTACGGCCACGACGCCCCCGACCTGCGGTTCGGCTTGGAGTTGGTCGACGTGACGGATGTGGCCCGGGAGTGTCCATTCCAGGTGTTTCGGGCGGCGGCCGAAAGCGGCGGGCGGGTGCGGGGCCTCAATGCCAAAGCTGCTGCATCGCGGTATTCACGCAAAGGGATCGATGAGCTGACCCAATACGTTGTGGAAGACTTCGGCGCTCAGGGATTGGCGTGGTTCAAAGTGGACGCCGAGGGCCAACTCGCTTCGCCCATCGCCAAGAACTTCGAGCCTGGCCAGTTGGCTCGGATGGCCCAGCGGTTCGACGCCCGCCCCGGCGACCTGCTCCTACTGGTCGCCGGCCCGTGGGATCTGACCTGCCGCGCCCTGGCTGGGCTCCGCAGGCGGCTGGGCCGCGAACTGAACCTCTACGACCCGAAACAGATGCATTTTTCCTGGATCGTCGAGTTCCCCATGTTCGCCTACGATGAACAGCAGGGCGGCTGGACGGCCATGCATCATCCGTTCACCGCGCCGCGGCCCCAAGACTTGCCCCTGCTGAAAGACGACCCCGGCAAGTGCCGGGCCCAAGCCTACGATTTGGTCATCAACGGCGTGGAGGCGGGCGGCGGGACAATCCGTATCCATGATACCGACCTGCAGCAGGAGGTCTTCCGCTTGCTGGGTATCGATGCACAACGGGCCCAGGAGCGGTTCGGGTTCTTGCTGGAAGCCCTCCAGTACGGGGCGCCCCCCCACGGCGGCATCGCCTTGGGCATCGACCGGCTGGTCATGCTCTTCGGCCGCCTGGACAATATCCGCGATTGCATCGCCTTCCCCAAAACCCAACGGGCCACTGACCTGATGACCGGGGCCCCCAGCGAAGTGGACGTCGCCCAACTGAAAGAATTGGGTATCCGCATCGACCGCTGAATGAAGGAACCCAAGCCATGCGCAACGCCCTCTGGTGGAATCTGGCCATCGGCGCCCTGTTGTTGACTGCCGTGGCCGGCTGCCGCGGCTGCCAAGAGCCGGCGGAACCTGAGTCATCCGCGGTGGGACCCGAACAACCCACCCCCCGGCCGACAAACCAAGGCGGCGAGGAGGCCGGCCAGCCGGAACCCGAGCCGCTTACTGTCCCCGAAGTACGCCTCCTGGAACAAGATCGAAAGACGTGCCTCGTCTACGTGGGCGACCAGCTACCGGCCGTCCAGCTGCCGGACATCTCCGGGAAAACCCAATCGTTGGCCGACTTGTACGGCGAAAAGCTCACCGTGGTGCTGTTCTGGACCGTCGACCAATCGCAGTGGGCCCAGGCCAAAGCCATCGCCGCCCTGGGTGACCTGGAAAACGAAGTCGCGCTGCCCTTCGGCCAAAAGGGAGTACAAGCCGTCGCCATCAATGTGGGCAACCCGGCCGACCTGGTCGCCCAATGCCTCAAGGATGCCCAGGCGACATTCCCGGCGCTTCTGGACGAAGACCGCGCGTACTTCGCCCAAATCGCCACGGGAAAGCTGCCCCGCATCTATCTGCTGGACGCCGAAGGCACCATCCTCTGGCTGGACATCGAATTCTCCTCCACCACGCGCCGCCAGCTGCTGCAGGGGATCCAGGCCGCCCTTGCCGAGGCAACCGGCCAAACGAGGCGTCGATAGAGCTGCTGGAGGTTCGCCCCCAAAAGCGACTCTTACGGGTTTTCTTGGAGCGCTTTGGAGTGCGGCGATGCATTGCCGTTTTCCTTGGAGCGACTCAGGGCTGCCGGCCTCCGGCCGCGCGCCGCCGATGATCACCCGGATCACGAAAGCGGCGACCCGTCGCCGTGCGCCGAGAAAACACATGGCCTCGAAGGCGTGAACGGATACGTCGATCTTGCAGGCGGAGTTCTCCCGGGCCCGGGTCCCTCAGCGGCCCCTGGCCGGACGGGTCTTCTTCAGATCACGTGATCCGGCAGAATACCGGCCTGGGCCGTCCCGGGAACGTCCAATCGATCTTCAATCGTCGCATCATCGAGCGCACGCCGTCGCGCTTCCGCACCCGTGTGGTAACGCAGGGAGTGGTTCCCAGCTTGCGGATTGATTACAAGGGCTCCACCATCAAGCGATATTTCAAAGGGGGACGAGGACTCGTAGGCCGGGACAAGCAAACGGTCCCGGCGGTGGGCCTGCAATCGCCGCAAAGAACTTGATGTGGGAGCGAAACAGCGCAGGCGCCGGGTCGAGCCCGTTTGCGCCGGCCGCGTCCGTTCACCCCAGGGTCGTCATACCGGGGACGGGAACGGGGTAGATACCCTTTTCGTCAGGTTTGACGGGCGGCTCTATGTCGAAGCTGCACCGCTGCGGTCCCAGGCGATGGCTCGACTGCATGGCTTCATCCCAAGTCATCCGTTTGCCCGTGTAGCAGACCATGCGGCCGAGGATGGCCAGCATGCTGCTGGTGGCCATGTAACGGCCGTTGTTGATCGGTTTGCCGGATCGGATGGCGGAAAACAGGGCCACGTGCTCCAGGTCGTACATGTTGCAGGCCGGGCCTTCGTAACGCCACTCGGTTTCGCCTTCGATCCGGTGTTTGAGCAGGTCGCAACGGCCTTTGGTGCCGAGGAAGATGTCGGACACTTCGTTGTAGCAACCTGCTTGCGCCCGTCCGATGCCGTACATCCGCACGCCGTTGGCGTATTCGTACGTCACCATGTGGTGGTCGAAGACGTCGCCGTACTTGGTGCCGAAGGAGGCCGCTCGGCCGCCTTGCCCGTAGGCGCGCAGGGGCGGCTGGTCGCCCAGCAGCCACGAGCCCTTGTCCAGGCTGTGGATCAGTGACTGGGCGATATCGTCGCCGCAGAGCCAGTTGAAGTGGTACCAATTGCGGAATTGGTATTCGATCTCGCTCTGTTCCGGCTGGCGATCGATCAATCGGTAGGGCGAGCGCATGTAGGTTTCCTGGATGGCCACGATTTCGCCGATCGCCCCGTCCAGCACGCGTTTCATCGTCTCCTGCACACCGGTGTGGTACCGCCAGCAGAGGCCGGAGACGACGCTCAGTCCTTTGCGTTCGGCCTCCTCGCAAGCGGCGATCACCGTCTGGACGCCGGGCGGGTCGATGGCGTGGGGCTTTTCCACGAAGACGTGTTTCCCCGCTTCCACAGCCGCCTTGAGGTATTCCGGGTGGAATCGCGATGCACAGGCGATCACCACCACATCCACGCCGCTATCGATGACCTGTCGGTAACCGTCGAAACCGACGAAGCAGCGGTCCCGATCCACCTCGACCTGTTCCGGCTTCATCTCCTTCAGCCGCTTGCGGGCGCCCAGCACTTTGTCTTCGAACAGGTCGGCCATGGCCACCAGGCGGGCACCAGGGTCGGCGTTCAAGGCGTTGGCCGCCGCGCCGGAGCCGCGACCGCCGCAGCCGATCAACCCCACCTTGAGCGCATCGCTACCCGAACCGTGCGCCGCTCGCGCGAGATTCCACCCGGCCGCGGTACCGGCCAGAAGACCGGCGGAGGCGCGCAGGAAATGGCGCCGTGTGGGTCCCGAGCGGTTCGGGATGTTCGGCTTGGCATGGCTGGTCGAAGTCCGGTTCGCTGAACGCGCAGCATCTGACATGGGAGGTCCTTTCGTCTACAAACGGCCAATCCGCCAGGTCGGAGCCCACACCCACCGGGTGCGGCTCGGCTGGGCGGCTTCATCGAGAAAACCTCTACCGGCGATATCCCCCGGGACGTCGCTCACACAAAAAGGGCGATGCCGAGCAAAAGGCATCCTTCCCACCGGCACCGCTTGACCGGCTCGTCGTGCCCACGGCGCCGCTTTCTCCGGTTCCCTGCCCCGGCCGGCTGCGCCCCGGGGTACCGGGCAAGGGGCCCATGGTGCAAGCCGTGCCAAAACGGAGGGCGCTTTCTGCCCGCAGCCCGCATCGCCCCAAGGCTGCACGGGGCGCAGCAGGACGATTGTGCGGGTTTTGTGGCCAGTGTAAACCCGGCCCGAGGCGAACGCAACGGTTTGCGTG
>DQVB01000443.1 GCA_015661985.1 Planctomycetota bacterium
GGCGCGGTAGCCCTTCAGAGGCGCCCCGTTGAGCAGATAGATGTCAATCCACCCGTCTCCGTCATAGTCGAACAGGACCAGACCTGCGCTGACCGCTTCGACCAAGTACTGGGCGCCGCTGCTGCCATCGGTATGTTTGAAGGTGATCCCGGTCTGAGGAGTCACGTCGCGGAGCACAATCCCGCCACCTTCGGCGGCCAGGATCCAAGGGGTGACGGCCAAGGACACGGCCAGGCCGCAGGACATCGCGCAAGACCACGGCAGCCTGGCCGACGAGGCCCGGCCACACCCCACCCTATTGGCTGAACGACTCATACGCCTGCCTGTACAACGGGTTATCAGGGTCCAGCTCAATGGCCTTCTTCAGCGCCAGCAAGGCCCCTTGCCGGTCGCCGCAGCTCTCTCGCGCGGCACTGAGAAGGAACAAGTTGCGAGCCGTGGGCTCCAGCTGAACGGCTTTCTCGGCCAGCGCGGGAACCTCGGCCAGCTTCCGTCTGGCTCGCAGGTACAACCGGGCCAGCGCGGCGTAGCCCACAGCCCGCTGGGGCGCCACCTGGGAACACCGCCGGAAAGCTTCTTCCGCCCCCTCGAACTGGCCCAACTCGGCGCACAACCGCCCGATCTCCAAGAGGTAATCCAACCGCTGGGGCTCCATCCGGCTCAGTTCCCGATAGCCTTCCAGCGCATCGCGCGCCCGACCCCGCTTGAGGTACAGCTGTACCAAGGCCAAACGGCTCTCCACATCCTCCGGCCCGATCCGCGCCGCCGCCACCCAGTGCGCTTCGGCTGCGGCCTGATCACCGTGGAAATAGTAGACCCTGGCTGCATCGCGATAGGCGCAGGCCAGAAAATGCAGCACCGTGGAGCGGTCTTCCAGCCGCCTCAACTCGTCAATCTCCTGCTTCTCTTCTTCGGCGCGCAGCTGCGCAAACCGCTCCCGGTATTGGCGGGCTTTGGCCCCGTCACCCAAACGAGCGTACACGGTGGCCAGGGCGAAACAGGCATGCGAATAGTCAGGCTCGATGGCCAAGGCTCTTTCAAGATAGCCGGCCGCCTCCTGGTACTTTTCCTGCAGCAACAGGATCTGGCCAGCCAGGAAATGGTTGCCCGCGAAATCCGGAACGACGCGGAGATTGTCCTTGAGAACCGCCATCGCCTGGTCCAGTTCGCCTTGGTTCATCAAGGCCTTGGCCAGCTGGTTGGCCAGCTGCGGTGCCCGCGGCAGTGTCTTCATCGCTCGGCGCAGCAGCTGGGCGGCCTTGCCGTCATCCCCCTTGTTCATCGCATCCATGGCGATCCGGTAGTACGCCTCGACGAAGCGGGGATCCAACTCGAGGCATCTCTCCCAGTGGCGGACTGCGCCGGCCGAGTTGCCGAAACGATACTCGACTTCGCCCAAGACACAATGGGCTTGGGGGCTTTGGGGGAAAGAGGCCACCAATCGGGCCCCCACCTGCTTGGCCATCCCGACGATCTGATCCACCGTGGCATCCTCGGGGACGGCCGGTAGCGATATCGGCCCGGGGCCCACCCCAGGCGGTTCCCCAGGGGCAGCCGGTCGCGGCAGCTGCCGCCCGCGGCCCGGCAGCAACGTGAAAAGAAACCCCACTACCAGACCGACACTCACCAGCGCCGCGCAACAACCGACCAGGAGCAGACGTTTCCGCGACAGGTTGCTTGTGCCCACTCCGCTACAAACCCTCGCTCGTTGCACACCGCCGCGCTGTTCGGCGCAAAGCAATCACCCTGCTCTCCCCCAGACGAACGGGTATGGTCACCGTCGCGCAGGAGGGCAATCCTCATCACTTATGTAGCCTACCCCACGAACGTTTCGGGCTCAACGCCCGGAAGCCGCGACCAGACGGCCAGCTGCAACCCGGTTCCACCCGGCGAGTGCCCCGACGCTGAAGCGTGCCCGCCGCGCACAGTTGGCCCTCCGGGCGGGGCCGGAACCACCAATCGGGGGTGATCGTGGCCCGTTCGGTCCGAGCTGCCTACCGGGCGGCCCCGGTACCCATTCCCCTCTTTGCCCGTTGCCGCAGCGCCGGCCATGGTGCTTTGGCGCGGGCTGCGGTACCATAGCCGCGTGCAGCGATGGGTTTCCCGCGGAACGCCCCAACGGGTCGCAAGTGCAGTGGCTTTTGCCAAAGGAGACACACGACTATGGGTAACATCTACCTGGGCATGAACCTGGAAGCCACTCGGACGCATGACAAGCCGTTCGAGTGGGGTGTAGAAAAGGCGGCGGAGCTGGGCTTCGAGTACATCGAGCCGATGGTCCATTGGGGACGGGAATTGATGAGCGAGGCTGGCTATTACCACACGGTGTCGCTCTGGGACGACCCCTATCGCATCCGCCAGGCGGCTGAAAAGGCCGGCGTGAAGATCTCGGGGCTCCAGGCCCACGGGCCCCTGGGCCGGCCCGACGTGCACGGCGATTACCTGAAACAGGCGATCCGCTTCGCCGCCGAATGCGGGGCGCCGGTGGTCAATACGGACGAAGGGATCAAAGCCCCCTGGACCACCGAGGAAGAGGATTTCGTGCTCATGCGGTACACGCTTTACGAGGCGGCCCAGGTGGCCGAGCGGCGCGGCGTGATGATCGGCTTGGAGTGCCACGCCCAATACTCCAAGACCCCCGACGGGTTGGAACGGATCTACAACCTGGTTGATTCCCCGGCCATCGGGATCAACCTGGATACGGGAAACGCCTACCTGGCCGGCCAAGATCCCTACGGTTGGCTGGAACGTGTGGTGGATCGGCTCGTGCACCTGCACGCCAAGGACATCTCGATCCAGCATTCCGAGGCCGAGCGGGGCAAGGTGACCGGCACGCCCGTCGGCTGTGCCTGCGGGGACGGGGTGTTGGACTGGGGACGGATCATCGAGATCTGTCGCCGGGCGCCGCGCGACATCGTCTTTTCCGTCGAGTGCGGCAGCATCGAGCATGCCGACCGGAGCTTGAAACACCTCCGCAGCCTGCTGTGAGGCCGTGGGTTTTTGCCTCAGGCCATGGGGCGATCCACACTCGGCTCAGCGGTGTTGCTGGATGTACCCACGCACCTCCCTGACCAATTGTTCCACCAGGGGGCCGAGTTGTTCGGCGGTGGCCTTGGCCTCATCGAACTGGTTCTGTTGGCCCATCTGTTCCAATTTCAGGGCCAGCTGAGCGGCCTGGTGGCAGGCGTAACGGGCCACGAGGCCTTTGAGGCGGTGGGCGGCCAGTTCCAGCTGCCGGGCGTCGCGGTTGTCGATGGCTCGGTGGATCTGGCCCATCAGCACGGGGCCGTCGTTGAGGAAGAATTCCATCTGCTGCACCAGCAGCTCGAGGTCGTTGTCCATGCTCTCCAGGGCGACGTCGAAGTCACACAGCCCGTGGGTGGTCGTCTCACGGGTGACCGCGTCCGCCCGGACCCCGGTCGTGGCGCCGACCATGTGTTCAACCAGGGAGACCAGTTCCCGGGGGCGCAGCGGTTTGGCCAAGTAGGAATCCATGCCGGCGGCCAGGCACTTGTCGCGGTCGCCGGCCATGGCGTGGGCCGTCAGGGCGATGATGGGCAGGTGTTTGCCGGTGGTCTTTTCCTTTTCCCGGATGGCCCGGGTCGCCTCGAAGCCATCCATGTTCGGCATCTGCACATCCATCAAGACCACGTCAAAGGGCTCCCGCTGCAAGGCGGCCAGGGCCTGGTGGCCGTCGGTGGCCTCCACGCACTTGTGGCCTCGCCGACTGAGCACGGTGGTGGCCAGCCGCCGGTTGGCGTCGTGGTCGTCTACCACCAGGATGCGCAATCGCACCGGGGCTGGCTCACCCTCCGGGGCTGCAGTCTCCGCCGGCCTTTCGTCCGGCGGGGCGGCCGGCGACGGCGTGGACGGCGGGGGTGGGGTTGGGGTGGCTTTTGCGCCGATGGCGGCAAGGATCGCGTCCAGCAAACTGGCTGCCGTCACGGGTTTGACCAGGTAGCTCGTGATGCCCATCTGGCGGCAACGGGCCATCGAGTCGGGACGGTCGGCCGAGGAAAGCATCATCACGGTCCCGCATTTCAGGTTCGGGCGTCGGCGGATCGTCTCGGCCAGCTGGAAGCCGTCCATTTCGGGCATCATGGCATCCAGCAGCACCAGGTCGAAGGGCTGATCGCAGCGGGAGGCCTCTTCGAGTTCATCCAGGGCGGCTCGGGCGCTGTCGGCCAGCGTGGGCTGGAGCTTCCAGTGCCGGAGCAGTTCGTCCAGGATACGGCGGTTCGTGGCGTTGTCGTCGACCACCAGCACGCGCCGCCCTTCCAGCTGGGCCACTTCCGGACGATCCGCCGGCGGAGCCGGGCTGGGTGCCAGTTTCAACTGCAGGGTGAAATGGAACGTGCTGCCTTTGCCCACCGCGCTTTGGACCCAGATCTTGCCGCCCATCAATCGCACCAGTTCGGCCGTGATGGTCAGCCCCAAGCCCGTGCCGCCGAAGCGGCGAGTGATGGCCGAATCGGCTTGGGTGAAGGCCTCGAAGATCCGGTTCAGCTTCTCCGGTGGGATGCCGATTCCCGTGTCGCGTACGGCGAAGTGCAGCCCCACCTCTTCGTCGCTCCGCCACTGCTCCTCCACATCCAGGACCACCTCGCCACGTTCGGTGAACTTGACGGCGTTGCCCACCAGGTTGAACAGAATCTGCCGCAGCCGCACCGGATCGCCCCGCAGATGCTGGGGCAGATCCATGGGCACGTGGGCGACCAGTTCCAGTCCTTTCTCGTGGGCCTTGACGGCCAACGCCCGCAGCGTTTCGCGGATCACCTCGGCCAGGTTGAAATCCACCTGCTCGATGACCAGCTTGCCCGCTTCGATCTTGGACAGATCGAGGATATCGTTGAGCAATTGCAGGAGGGATTCGGCCGAAGACTGGACCGTTTCCAGGTATTCGCGCTGCTGGGGAGTGAGGTGGGTGGTCAAGGCCAGTTCGGTCATCCCGATGATGGCGTTCATCGGGGTGCGTATCTCGTGGCTCATGTTGGCCAGGAATTCGCTCTTCAGGCGGCTGCTGGCTTCCGCCTGTTCTTTGGCCCGGCGCAGGGCCTCTTCGGTTTGGCGGTGCTTGGTGATGTCCATATCGATGGAGATCCAGCGCGTCAATTGGCCGTTCTGGTCGTGCACGGGGATCAAGTTGCATTCGGCCCAGAAGGTGCGGCCGTCTTGACGGTAGAGCAGGATTTCCTGGGTCAACTCGTGGCCGTTGCGCAAGGCCTGTTGGAACTGGCGCACCGCCGCTTCCTCTGTGCTGGGGCCGAAGAGCAGTTCGTCGGGCCGTTTTCCCGTCGCTTCCAGCGGCGAATAGCCGGTCATCTGGACGAAGGCTTCGTTGACCCACGAAATCGTGCCGTCCGGCTCCATGATGGAGACGGGGTTCTTGGCCTTGCTGGCCACCAGCGACAGCACAGCCAGGTTTTCTTCGGCCGTGGCGTCCGGCCCTAAGCCGCGTCGCAGCTGCTCCTGTTGGCGGACGTGTCCCAGGGCGAGCGAAAGGTAGCGGCAGTGCTGGGCGGCCAACATCAGGGCATCTTCGGCCGATCGGGTGCGCAGCAATTCACCCCACTGGGCCACCTCGGCTTCAGTCAGCGCGGGAAAGGCGGGCGAGAGGGCTTGTCCCATACGGATCATGGCCCCGGCCACCGCCCGGGACGAGGTTTCAAAGTGGTCCAGCATCTCGGCCACACGCTCGATGGCCGTTTCCCCCACCTCTTCGCCCGAGGGCCCCCCGGAGCCGGCCCCCTTGGCCGGCCGCTGGTCCTGCACCGAAACCTCGACGAACCGTTGGCCTAGCCGTTCGGTCAGGGCGAAGCGGACCGTTGCCGTGCCCCCGTGAGCGGCGATGGCCCGGCAGACCTGGCCCACGGCCTCTTCCAACTCCCGCCGGCGGCGGGCGGGCAATTCGGCCAAGGCAGCCAACACACGGGCGCGCCGGGCCAACTCGCCCGCGTCCGACTCCCGCTTGAGCAGGAATTCGGCGATCGTGGCGTCCACCACTCTTCGCTCCGGCAGCTGCATGCGAAATGGTTCGGTCGCCATGGCCTGGCCCCCTGGTCGCCACTGGAACAGCAGCCGATCCGCTCACCCCCCGATGGGGCAATTCAGTTCCGCCCATGAGGTGCCCGACCCATTCGAGCCGACCTCGCCCAGAGCGTCCGCGGGACTGCGTGCTCCACCGTGGAGCAACCACCGTGCCAACCGGATCGCCGCCGTAGGCCATCCGGCCGACATCCGCCCGATCCGCCCCCTTTTTGGGTATCCCAAAGGGGCGGTTGAAAAGGGCCAGCAAAGCTCCGAGAATCACAAGGGGCGATTCTACCGCGGGTTGTTGGGCACCGGTAGCCGAGTTGACATGTCAAAATTTCTGGTCGTCGACGACGAACCGGCCGATTTGGCCTTGCTCGAACAACTGCTTCGGCGGCAGGGGCACGATGTCGTGACCGCTCGCACGGGCGCCGAGGGGGTCGAGTTGGCCGCTCGCCACTGTCCGGACGTCGTGCTGTTGGACATCCTGCTGCCCGATCGCAGCGGCCTGGAGGTCTATGGTCAGATCCGCGAGGTGGACGGCAAGGTGCCGATCGTGTTCGTTACGGCCTCCGGCTCCAGCACCACGGCCATCGAGGCGATGCGGCTCGGGGCCCTGGACTACCTGACCAAGCCGCTCAACGTTGCCGAGGTGAAGCGGGTCATCGAGCGGGCCCTGGAGGTGCGGCGCATGAGCAGCAGCCCGGTGACGGTCGACCCGCCGCAGTCCGAACCGGAGGACGGCGACGTGATCATCGGCCGTTCCCCGCCCATGCAGCAGGTCTACAAGGCAATCGGCATGGTGGCCTCACAGGATGTGACGGTGCTGATCCGGGGCGAAAGCGGCACGGGCAAGGAGCTGGTGGCCAGGGCCTTGTACCAGTTCAGCAAGCGGGCCGAGGGTCCGTTCCTGGCCGTCAACTGCGCCGCCATCCCCGAGACGTTGCTGGAGAGCGAACTGTTCGGGCACGAGAAAGGCGCCTTCACCGGCGCCGACAGGCGGCGGATCGGGAAGTTCGAGCAGTGTAACGGGGGGACGCTCTTCCTGGACGAAATCGGCGACATGACGCCCCTTTTGCAGAGCAAGATCCTGCGCGTGCTGCAGGACCAGCGGTTCGAACGGTTGGGGGGCAACGAGACGATCCAGACCGACGTGCGGGTGATCGCCGCCACACACCGCGACCTGGAAGCGATGGTGGCCAAGGGGGCATTCCGCGAAGATCTCTACTATCGGCTCAACGGCTATACGATCAGCCTGCCGCCCTTGCGCGAACGGGGCGACGACCTCCAGCTGCTGGCCGACCATTTCCTCCGTCAAGCCAACCGGGACTTGGGCAAGGACATCCAGGGGATCGCCCCGGAGGCCATGGAGGCCCTGAGCCGATACCAGTGGCCGGGCAACGTGCGCGAGCTGCAGAATGTGATCCGCCAGGCGGTGCTCAAGACCACCGGGCCCGTGCTGTTGGCGGACTTCTTGCCCGAACACATCGTACGCGCGGCGGCTGGGGCGAAGGACGAGCCGTCGCCGGCTGCCGCGTGGCTGGATCATCTGATCGACGAGAAGATGCGCAGCGGTTCCTGCCGGATCTACGACGAAGTGATCGGACGGGTCGAAGAGCAACTCATCCGCCGCCTTTTGCACCATACCGGCGGGGACAAACTGGAGGCGATCAAGCGATTGGGGGCTAACCCCGCCTGTCTTCGCTCCAGCGCCGCGCTGGACCTGTTGGATCCGGGCGGCGCTGCGGCACAGCTGGCCGAATTGATCCGACCCGGGATGACTATGGAGAGGATCGAGAAGGAGGCCATTCGCCGCGCGCTGGTGCAGACCGGCGGGCGGCGCACAGAAGCCGCGCAGATCTTGGGGCTGAGCGTGCGCACCTTGCAGCGCAAGATCAAAGAGTATGAACTGGAAGATGTCGGCCGCGATCCAAGCGGGCAATAGCCTGCACACGCCGCGGTGGTCTTCAACGGCCGGCCTGGCGACTCGAAAACTCGCAGGAGGAGAGCCCATGAATGATGCCAAACCTTCCTCAGCCCGCAAAGCCAGGCAAACGACCGGTCGCACCACGCGGCGCCGATTCCTGGGAAGCGGAGCGGCTGCGGCTGCGGCGCTGTTCGTGCCGCGACATGTCCTGGGCGGCGCCGGGCAAGCGGCCCCGAACGACAAGACCACGTTGGCCGCCATCGGCACCGGCGGGCAAGGGATCCAGAACGTGGCCACGTTCATGAAGTTCGACGAAATCCAGGTGGTGGCCGTCTGCGACGTGGAGCGTCAGACGGACCGGTACCTGTCGTGGAACTGGGCCCAGGGCAAACAAGAGCGCGTGGCCGGGCGCGAACCGGCGCGCCAAGCGGTCGATGCCCACTACGCCCAGCACCGGCGATCGGGCAAGTACCAGGCCTGTCGGGCCTATGCCGATTTCCGGGAACTGCTGGCCAACGAAGACGTGGATGCCGTGATGGTGGCCACACCGGATCACACCCATGCCGCTGTGACCATGGCGGCCTTGAAGCGGGGCAAACATGTCTATTGCGAAAAGCCCTTGACCTGGTCGGTCTACGAGGCCCGTCAGGTGACCGAGGCGGCGAGGAAGGCGGGCGTGGCCACCCAGTTGGGCAACCAGGGCCAGGCTTCGGAAGAGGCCCGGTTGGTGTGCGAAATGATCTGGGACGGGGCCATCGGCCCGGTGCGCGAAGTGCGGGTCTGGTGCCCGGCCCGTTTTTGGAGGTTCCCGCCCTGGGAAGGCCGTCCCCCGGAGACGCCCCCGGTGCCCGAGGGCCTGGAATGGGACTTGTGGTTGGGCCCCGCCCCCGAGCGGCCCTACCATCCGGCGTACCATCCGTGGCTGTGGCGCAACTGGTGGGATTTCGGCACCGGGCTGTTGGGCGATCTGGGCTGCCACAAACTTTCCACGGTCTTCAAGGCCTTGAAACTGGGCCATCCGACCAGCGTGGAGGCCAGCTCCACGAAGCTGAACCCGGAAACGTACCCGCTGGGAGTGATCGCCCGCTTCGAGTTCCCCGCGCGGGGCGATATGCCGCCGTTGCGGCTCACCTGGTACGACGGCGGTCTGCGGCCCCCCACGCCCCCGCAGTTGGAGCCGGGCCGCCGGTTGGCCGATGTGACGTACCTGGGCGACGACGGCGTGCTGATGGGCCACCGGCTCGTGCCCGAATCGGCCATGCGGCGCTACGGGCGTCCGCCCCGTCGGCTGCCCCGTTCGCCAGGCCACTATCGCGAATGGGTCGATGCCTGCCGGGGCGGCCCGCCGGCGGGGTCCAACTTCGTCGAACACGGCGGGCTGCTGACCGAGGTGTGTCTGCTGGGCAACGTGGCTGTGCGTGCCCAGAAGAAGCTCCTCTGGGACGGGCCCAACCTGAAAGTGACCAACGACCAGGGGGCCAACCAGCTCCTGCACCGGACCTATCGGGAAGGCTGGGTCCTGTGAGTCGGCCCATACGCTCGCCTGAAGCGAATACGAGCAACATGACGGCCATCCTGGGCATCTCAGCGCACTATCACGATGCGGCCGCCGCCCCTAGCCTGGAAAGGCTTGGCCGAATTCCAGCACCGCGTCGAACATGGCGATCACGTTCTCCGGCGGCACGTCGGCCAGGATGTTGTGCACCTGCTGGAACACAAACCCGCCGCCTGGTGCGAGAATGGCCAACTGGCGCTGCACATGCCGTCGCACCTCCTGGGGTGTACCGCGAGAAAGCACATGATGGGTGTCACAGCCGCCGCCCCAAAGGGTGATGCGATCCCCGAAATCCTGCTTCAATCCTTGCGCGTCCATCCCCACGCAGGAGATCTGCACGGGATTGATGGCATCCACGTCGGCTTCGATCAGATCGTCCAGCAGGGGGCGTACACCGCCACAGCAATGCAGCTGCACCTTCACGTCAGCCAACTCCTTGGCGCGGCGGAACATTCGCGCATGGCGCGGCTTGAAGAACTCCCGGTACATGGCCGGCGAGATCTGGGGGCCCGACTGCATACCCAGATCGTCGCCGAAGAGGATGATGTCGATGTACGGGCCCACGGCACCCAGGAACCGCTCCAGATCGGCTAGATGAATCTCCACAAGCCGCTCCAGGAAGTCATGAACCCGTGCTGGCTCGGCGGCCAAGAGCATGAGGAACCTGTCGTTGCGCCACAAAAATTGGCCCATCTCCAACAGGTTCCCGCCGAACAGACCGATGACGGCCCGCTCGGTCCGCCCGCGTAGCCGCCGGGCGCCTTCGGCCAGCCTGCGCGGGCCGTCTTCGCCTGCCACCAGCGGCCCAGGAGGCGATTGGATCGCACACCACATGTTCTCCTGGATGGCCTCCGGCAGACGATCCAGGTCGTCGTCTTCCAGGAAAGGCCAGTAGCACTGCTCAAAGTAGAGCGCTCCGTCCGGCATCCGGGCCAAAACATGCCCACTGGCCGAGCGGATGACCCATTGGCCTCCCTGACGCTCCGGCGCCACCCACACGGGCAGCTGGCAGGGCGTGCCGTCCGGCAAGGTCCAGTCGCACCAGTACTCGTCTTCCAAAGCAAAACCGCGGCCCAGCTCTATGGTGTCCACGCCGAACCGTTCCAGGACGTCTTCGTCGATGATGGCCAGCTGCTGGATCGGGTCGTACACACGGATGGGCCTTTCCTCCAGCCCCAATGCCCGACGCAACCTGGCGTAGGCAATAGCCGCAATCCCGCTGGACCGGTGACCGCCGAAATCGATCGGCACGCGATCCGGCGGGCGATGTTCCAACGCCGTCAGCACTCGTTCCCGAGACGTCACCACCCCACCTCGCTTTCGTCCTTCTGTGGCGGTCACCCCGACCCGATCTGCGCGGCACAAGCTCTGTTCGCACCACCGGCTCAAAGGGGCCAGGACGCACCGGCGTGGCCCCCTCACCCACCACGCTGGCTCGGCCCCTCCACCGACAAATCCAACACCGCTTTGATCACCCCGTCCCGGTAGCCCGCCACCAGCTCAAAGGCTTCTCCGATCCGATCCAAAGCAAACCGGTGGGTCAACAGAGGAGTCGGATCGATGCGGCCCTGCTCAACCAGCGATATCGCCGGCCCCACACATCCCCTCTGGCGACGGCAGGCCTTGAACGTCAACTCCTTCACCCGCATCTTGTGGGTATCAAAGGACACCTGAACCGTCGGCGGGATACCCACAATGACCAGGGTCCCGCCAGGTGTCAAGAGCTCCTGAGCCTGATCCATGCACGCCGGATCGCCCGAGCATTCGAACACTACATCCAGGCCCTCAGGCTCCCGGGCAAGAATCACCTCGACCACGTCTTCCGATCGGGGATTGCCCGTCCAATGGGCACCACAGCGGCGCGCCACTTCCAGGCGGCGGTCGATCAGGTCCGTGGCATAACAGCACTGCGCGCCGGCAGCCGCGGCACACAAAAGCACGCTCAGCCCGATGGGGCCAGTCCCCAAGACGGCCAACTTGCTGCGCTGACCCACCTGCCCTAGCTGCATGGCATACAAGCCGATCGACAACGGTTCGGCTAACGCCCCGATATCCAACGACAGCGAATCAGGCAGCCGAAAACAATTCTCGGCAGGCAACACGTAGTAGTCCACCGCGGCCCCGGGGGCCTGTCCGGGAACACCCATGAACTGGATGTTTCGGCACGTGTTGACCCGGCCCGCGCGACACTGATCGCAATGACCGCAAACGATGGCCGGATCGATGGCCACCCGATCGCCCGGCCTCAAATGTGTCACTGCAGGAGATACCTGAAGCACCGTCCCTGAACATTCGTGCCCTACCGTGGCCGGATACTCGACCACTTGGTTCCCGATCCGGCCATGGAGATAGTAGTGCACGTCCGACCCACACACACCTACCCGATCCATCCGCACCAGTACGCCGTCGCTTGGTTTTTCAGGCGCCGCGACCTCACAGAGCTCCAACTGCCTGATACCGGTCAAATACGCGATCCTCATCGAACTGCTCCATCGCGCCTCAGCAAGGTGCCCGCAAATGCGGAGATCATCAGCGCCAGCCAGCAGAACAAAACGCGTCGCCGGCATCAAGCGGTCCGCCACTGCCGCCGAATTCGCCCTCCCGCCGTGTGACGACGATCAATCAGCGACCCCGCGCCAAGGAGGCTAATCCTCCTGGCCCCCCGTGCGCTCGCCCTGGTTGTCGCTTTGATCGGCCAGCCAATTGACGCCTTGGGCCATGACCAGAGAGACCAAATCCACGGTCCAGACCAGGGCCAAGGCGAACCCAATCCAGCGAAGGGCCGACGCCCCCCCGGGTCGCCCATCGCGGCCAAAAGGGCAGCGGCACCCAGGACCACTGTCAACGCCATGGGCATCATAAGCCCCAAAGCGGTCATAAAGAACAGCATTCGTTGGGGGGGCGGCCTGCGGCTCACGCTATCTTTCCTGGCTTCGCCAATTTTGCTGACCGGCAATCTCCGTGTCAAGAAGTCGGTTTCCTGGTAACAACCTGGGAGCCATGCAAGCCGCCGCTCTGTTTGTAGTACCGCCCTGAGGCGGAATGGGGGGACGGCAAACGGGGGACGATCATTCCGCCTCAGGGCGGGACTACGGACGAACCGCTTCCGCCGCCCGTCACCCGGAAAGGGGCCAAAATGAACCAAGCCCGCGTCGGCCACGGGCGCCCCTCTCTTTTTCAGCGTTTTTCGTCGATCGGCGATCTCCCTTGGGCCTTTTCCAGCCTCCCGGGCGGACCCCGGTTGCGGCTGGCAACGTTGCCAACAGGTGCGGCGCGCTCCCATCCCGCGTGCCGCTGTCGGTCGCCGGTGATTGGGGTGCCCTATCCGTTGGCGGCCCTGCGGCATGGGCCGGCCGTTCACATCCAACCCTGGCGAAGGTCTTCAGCGCGCTTTCCCCTGCGATCGGACGCACCCCAGCGCTGCCGCCAGTCACTGCTTCGTTCGCTCGCGACCACATGGCCACGTTCTGTGTTTTGCGCGGCTTGTGATCCGGGATATCATAGGGCAGTATCCATCCAGCCCCCATCGGGCGGGAAATGATCCCGTCGGTCATCGGTTGTAGGCCGGGGCAAGGTCGCCGCGGAAGACGGCGGGTCTGTGCAGAGTGGCTTGTGCGGCCAACGGCTGTTTCCTGGCCCGCTGAGTTCCCCGCGGCGCTCCCGGCCCGCCAACCGGACCGAAGACAGAATCATCGGAACCAGACATGTCCCATGAACTCGCTTTGTGAGCTGTGCCAGCGCGAGCATGTTTCCCCCGTCTCGGAGGGACGGGGCTACGGGTGCCATGAACTCGCTTTGTGAGCTGTGCCAGCGCGAACATGTTTCCCCCGTCTCGGAGAGACGGGGCTACGGGTGCCATGAACTCGCTTTGTGAGCTGTGCCAGCGCGAACA
>DQVB01000749.1 GCA_015661985.1 Planctomycetota bacterium
CCCCCGCGGGCCGTGATCCGAAGACCAAGCCACAGCGAGGCGGCCGCCAGCGAGAACTGGGCGATCGACAACTGCACAATCGTTTCCCCGCCAGCCAGCTTCTCCCGCAAATCGACCGCCGTTTGGGCGTCCGCAAAGGGATTCAACAGGAAGCCGGCCAGTGCCGTGAGGCCGAAAAGCACGGGCAGCACGTACCACCGGCCACTGCGCGCCATGCCGACGGCCGCATGAAGACCGGCCAGCGCCGCCAGCCCTAAAGCGAAAGCACCTGTTGGATGACCAGCCGCTACCGCAACGATCGCTTGGCAAATCTCTGTCATGGCCAGATGTCCCGTCTGGGGTTTGTCAACCGAAGCCAGCAATCCCGGTATCTGTCCCCTCCCCGGATTGGCCTTCAGAATGGGCCGATCACCTCGCCCCCGGCACGCGATCCCAACGCTCTCCAGGTGGCCAGGTCAATCGATTCGGACACAAAACGGACGCTCCCGTCAGCCATGGCGACGTTCACTCCGCCCGAATGGTTGCTGCGGGCGGCGAAGAAACCGATGCCCATTGAATACAAATCCGGCACAGACGTGTTCGGCGGCATGTAGGTGTGAAACATGGTGGTGTACGCCTTGCCGACGATCCACCCGGCGCACCGCCGACCGCTCCACCGGCTGCATTGGGCCAGAAGCGACTCGAGGTCGGGGTTCACCACGCCGGCCAGCCCCGGACGCCCGCGGTTGGGCCGCAGGTGCATCATGAGGCCCATTTGCCGCCGGGGATCCTCCGGCGACGGCCCGGTCGTCTCCTTGTGATTGCCCAATAGCGTCTCGGCAAAGACCACCGTGCTGCTGGTGCCGTCCAGGATGTCGCGAAACGCCCGCGCCGAACGGTAATAGAAGAGCCCGTCGGTGGGGTACCGCACGTCGTAGTCCGTGCCGGTTCCCGAACCGATGCAGGCCACCACGTTGCCGCCTGCCAACGGGCGGTCTGGGGTGGTGAAATACCGGAAAAGGTCCTCTGTGCCGTCGGCGGGACAACGAAACATCGGCACCACGGTGCGGGCCGCCTCGGCCTGCAAAGGATTCAGCTCGAAGCGCCCATGCCCCCCGACAAACAACGGCTGGCGAAAATCGATCAGGTTCTGCAGGTTACTCCTTTCGGCAAACGGCAGAAGCCGCGCCTGGATGGAGAAACTCAGCAAACCCCGGACACCCAAGCCCGGAAAGCAGCGATAGGTGTCATGGTAGTTGTGCAGGGCCAGGGCACACTGTTTCAGATTGTTGGCGCAGCTCATGCGCCGGGCCGCCCCGCGGGCCGCTTGCACGGCCGGCAGCAACAAGGCAATCAACATCCCGATGATCGCAATGACCACCAGCAACTCGATCAGCGTAAAAGCCCTTCGTCTGTTGTGCATGATCAAACCTCCAGCCAGGAAAAAGAAGCTGCTCCAGGCTGCGCGAACCGCGCAGGCCCAAAATGCCCGGCGGCCATGACGCGTGCCATGAACGACACCGCACGGCGCGCCGGGAAACCGTTCCCAGGCCAAGCGGCTTGCGGCCGGCCCAACCGGCACCCGAGCCGCCGGCCAAAGAGCTCGCTGGCTGGATTGCACCCCAAACGAGGCGCTTCGACTGGCTGGCTGGCAGAAATGCAAAGTCGCTTCTTGTCGGAGCATTCAGCCGCCCGCGGGCCAGCCCGTCACTGGCTGCCGGGCGTGGGCGAGGCTGAAGCCCCCCAAGGTTTCACGTTCCGGCCGCTCTCGGAACATGGGGCCTCCTTTTTGTGCGGCAATGTCTTTGTGTTCGTGCCCCGAGGACACGGCCCAATCATTGGCTGCGGTCGGCGTAGTGGACGCCGCTCGTAGCCGAATTCGTCTGCCCGTGCCTGCCTGCCGTGGCTGCGGCGCGGGTCGGCGCCGGGGGCAGACAGGCCGGAATTGGGTCGCCTTGCGGCCGTGTCCGCCAGACTCCGGTGGACCGACCTTCGGCCGGTGCGCGGACAGCCGCCCCCTGTTTCCCGGGGCGCGAGGCCCGAAAGCCCGACCATGGCGCGCATCAGAGCCACCGCCCCCCGGTCATTTCTGCAGGATCAACTTGTTGTTCCGGGTGATCAGGAGCCGATACACATGACCCCCGTGCCGAATGCGCAGCTCTCGAGTTCCCTGAAAGAGCTCCTCGGAACGGATCTCAGGAATCGGCTGATCCAAACCGCTCTCAGCAATCGGCCGTTCACCCCTGGTTGCCTCTGCCCGTCCGCTCTCCGTCACTTTCCTCTCCCCCCCTAAATGGATATCGCTCACCACACTGGCTATTCTGATCGGCATACCTGCACCCAATGGCGGCACTTGTTGCAATAGAAGTTTTATTCCGGGCCGACCGGTCGCGGTTGTGGTCGCCGGCTTGCCCTAGTGAGTTTGCGTCTCATTCTCATAATCAGGTACGAGTTTACCGGAATTTCCCCGCCTGTCAAGCAACTTTTTCCCTCTTTTTTCCTCTCCACGTTGTCGCCCGAGTGCGCAACCGCTGCTGGGCCAGATGGCCCGTTCTGCTGGCGGCGACCGCAACGGGCGCGGTGAGTGGAGGCGATCGGGGCGCCCGTGAAAGTCCAGCCGGCGTAATGGGCGCGGCTGGATAGTCGCGGATTGCTCCGTGATCCTGACGTCCGTCGCCGCTGATGGCTCAAGTCCAGCGTCTTGACCGCGGAGGGGTCAACGAGGCAGCGCGGCGCATGTGTGGAGTAAAGTCCATCGGTGGCCAATTCCACGAGGGACTTACTCGCCTTATTGCCCAACATGAAGCGCCGAAACTGCTTCCGGGCCCGCGCCAGCGCGATGGCCCCCGTCCGTGGAAGACGGCAACCGGTACGGGTCGTGCTGTTGGGCACGCGCGGCGTTGGCGGCCTGATGCGCTGGTGGCTGTCTGTCCCGGTCCGGCTGGCTGCTGCCGTCCGGATGCCGCTCGACGTCGTCCCATGTCCGCCGCAGGCCCCCGCCTGCTTGATGCGAAGCGCCACTCTGTTATTCTCGATGGGAAAACCCATCGGGTATCTGATCAGGAACCGTTGATGGCCAATCTGCTTCGCATCTCCGAGCCGGTTTCACTGGCTTTGCACGCCGCGGCCCTTCTGGCGCGGCGCAAAGAAGGGCGGATTGCCAACCACCAGATTGCCGGTGCCCTGGCCGTATCGGAGCATCACTTGGCCAAGGTGATGCAGCAATTGGCCAAGGTCGCACTGGTGGACTCCACGCGGGGTCCTGGCGGGGGGTTCCAGCTGAAGCGGCCTGCCTCGCAGATCACGCTGCTGGAGATCTACGAGGCTGTGGAGGGCCCACTGGGCACAGCCGAATGTCTTCTTCCCCGGCAAGTGTGCGATGGCACACAGTGCATGGTGGGCGAACTGGTGCATTCGGTCCACCAGCACGTTCGGGAGTATCTTGCCCGGACTACCTTGGCGGATTTGGCCGGACGCTTTACCCTGGTATCGTTGTGAAACGCCGCTCTGGCACCGTTGGCCGTGGTTCGGCGCCGATCGCCCGGGGGCGTTTTCCGGCGACGGTCTACCGCTTGGCACGCCGGCTTCCACGGCCTTGCCTGCCATGGCCACGGTCTGTGAACAGGCCGCGGGGCACACGCCAGCAGAGGGCCAGCTGGAGGGGCATTACGAGCGTATCAAAATCCGAGACGGACGCCGCGGGCGCAACCTATCGTGATGAGACGTTACATTTCATTCGTCTCAGTCCGGACTGTTCTGCTCCTGGTCGCGCTCGCCGGTGGACCTACTGCCCTGTACGGCGCGGAGGCGGCGCAGGTGGTGCTTGCCGCCGACGGCCGCTGCGAGTACCAGGTCGTGGTGCCGGACGCATATCCAAGCGACGCGATCGCGTCGTGCCTGCGCGAGACGGCCCGGCTGGTGCAAGCGGCCTTCCAGGCGAACCGGTTTGACCTCGCGGTCGTGTCCGAACGCGACCGCGATGCTGCGCAGCCGGCGGTCTTTCTCGGCAACACGCGATTTGCGCGCAGGCATGACGTCGTCGTGTCGAAGTTGGAAGGATGGGGCTATGTGCTCAAGGCGGTCGGCCGGGATCTCATCATAGCCGGACGGGATGAGCCCAGTCCGGTCCAGAGGCAAAACCGCCGACGCGGCACATGGGACCGGATCGGCACGGCCAAGGGCGTCGTCGATTTCCTGCGAGACTACTGCGGCGTGCGGTTCTTGTACCCCGAGTTGCCGGCGTTCAACCCAGTGAGCGGCGCTGCGCAAATCGATTGGCACAAGACGCCGGCGCTCGAGTTCCTGCCGAGGAAGACGATCACCGTGCCCGCTGACTTGAATCTCGAAAACACGCCGTGGCTGTCGTTCAACACGGCGCATCCGGCACGCGGCAGCTTCTACGACCTGGCCATGAACCGGTTCCCGCGCGTAGACGAGGCGTTCGGCGGACATACCTACTGGCGAGCGATCCCGCCGGAGAAATACCGCCAGACGCACCCGGAGTACTTCGCCCTGATCCGCGGCAAACGGCTGCTCGAGGGCTCCGGCCAATACTGTATCTCAAACCCTGACGTGCAGGAGTTGATTTATCGGGACCTGGTTCGGCTGGCCGATAGCGGATACCGCGTTGTCGATCTCGCTCAGCCGGACGGATTCCGACCATGCCAGTGCAAGGACTGCAACGAGCTTTACGGTACGGACGACTGGGGCGAGAAGCTGTGGATTTTCCACCGCAAGCTGGCCGAACGCCTGCTCAAGGACCGGCCGGGCGTACAAGTGCGAATGATCTCGTACATTCAAACCGCCGGGCCGCCAAGAACGTTCACAGAATTCCCGGCAAACACGCAAGTCATGCTCACCGGCACCAACGAAGAAGACATCGCCGCGTGGAAGGACCATGAGGTGCCCGGCGGGTTTGCCGGCTACATCTACAACTGGTGCCCGAACCTTGGCACGCGCTACACGCCGATGCGAACGCTGCGGTTCGTTGAGGCCCAGGCCAGGCGGCTGTACCGAGCGGGCATCCATGCTTTGTACCGCGATGGGCCCGGCCAACTGTACGGCTTGGAAGGCCCTGTCTACTACATCATGGGCCGCATGTTCGACGATCCGGAGCACAACCGCGCAGCCGACCTGATGATCGAATTCTGCGAGGCTGCTTTCGGCAACGCGGCCCGGCCCATGCAGCATTTCTACGACCAGCTCTATCACGCCATCGAACTGTATTCCGATTTCCTCGGCACCCGTTGCCCCACGTGGGTCTACCACGATATTTACGGTCGCCGGCACAAATACCTTTCCGATCCGTTCCGGCTCATCGGTTTCCTGTACACGCCGAAACTGCTCGCCGCCCTGGAAACGCAACTCGCGGCAGCCGATCGACTGGCCCGGGCAGAGAAAGTCCGAGCACGGCTGGCGCTCGTGCGCACCGAGCTTGAATACCTGAAGCATCTGGCCAAGGTCGTGCACCTGGATCACGCTTACCAGATCGCACCGGACCGCCCGGCGTTGGAGCGTCTGCTGGACGCCATCGACGCACGCAACGCGTTCATCGCCAGCCTGTACGACCCGGCCTACCGCAATCAGCAGCTCGCCACCTGGGGCTTTGTCTTGTTTCCCCCACCCGGCCACGACGCCAACCACCTGCGCTTGGCCTACGACCGCTACCAGGAACCATACTCCAAGACGCCGCTCAACTGGGACACTGCCGCAAAGCGGAAGGAGCGGAGTTCGGGCTCGACCAGGTCGCCGCAGCCGGACTGAGCAACCGCAAGCGGGACAGGACCGATTCTTGCATGGCAACATGCTCCTCGCAGGGCGCAGCGCCAGCCCGTTCTGCGTCGAAGGAAACACAGGGCGCGTTGCGGAGGCTGAAGCCGGATATCACAGAGCGCGCGATCCAGCCACGATCCGCGTTTTCGGTTTCACGTCGGTATTCGACGCACGGCTTGCCGATCCATCCCGCCTTTTTGCATCCACGGGCTCCGTATCGCATCGAATGGCTGTTGCTCCCATGGCCGGCCGCTTGCGAAGCCCCGCATTCGACACACCTCGGCCGGCACATGCCGACAGGCATCCATGCGCGCCACGTCGTTGCTCCTGCCCACGCCCCACACGATCCAGAGGAGTCCCGGCGATAGATGCCCTCTCCCACCGCGGCACGTCGCCGTCACGGGCCCGCGCGCGTCGGCCTGATGAAAAAGACATACTCACTGGTGCGTGGCGGTTCGTAGATGATGCTGTATTGAATCATCAACTCATTCGGCTTGTCGGCGTCGTACTTGTTCAGAATGCAATTGTGGCTGTAGCCATCGGGGAACCGCCGGTCGCCGCTGATGATCACGCCGCTTTTCCAGTGGATGCCGTCGTCGGATTGGTAGAGCACGAACCGGTGGCTTCCGCTTCCGAGGTGGCCCGATCGGCCGTGCAAATAGTATTTGCCGTCCAGACAGGCCAACTCCGGATCCCGAATCTTCTTGTCGAGCGGTGCCTTGCGTTGCGCGCCCCAGGTGCGGCCCCCGTCGCGGCTGATGCAATAGTACAGATGGTCCTCGTCTTGCGTCACGTACGCTCCGGCCAGCAGGCCGCCGTCCTCCATCACGCACAGTGCCCCGTACCACGCGTCCTTTTGCAGCGGCAGCGTGCTGCGTCGACGCCACGTCTTGCCGTCATCGACGCTCACGTACAACTCGTGCGGACCGCGCACCGAATCCAGCAGCACATAGCAGACCGAACCGGCCACGGCCGCGGCGGCCGGATACCCGACGGCATCGTCGGCAAACGGCTCGGGACCGCTCCAGGTCGCGCCGCAGTCCTTGCTGCGCATGACGCTGTTCCGCACCCGCCTGTCGCCGTCGAACTCGGTCAGGATCAACACGACGGTGCCTTCGGCCGTGACCAGGCCCTCCTCGACCCACACGGGACGCTTGCGATTCTTCTCGTAGGCCGCCAGCGAATGGGGAAACGGGTGGTGCTTGTCCCACGTCCGCCCCTTGTCCTTGCTGAGCGCGTACTCGGTCCAGCCATCCACGTTGTGGGAACTGGTATTGGCGTAGAAAGCCACCAGCGTGCCATCGGGATACTCCAGGCAAACCGGCCCGCCGTGGGAGCAGCGTTTGCGTCCGTCGAGCGGCCGGCTGAAGTCGGCCACCACCGTGCCGAACACGTCGTCGCCGAGCTTCGTGGCCGGATCGTAATCGTAAAGGACGGCCCCTTCGATGCCCGCAGGCTGCTCGTAATCCGGACTCACCAGGATGCGGCACCCGGCGCCCGAGACGTCGATGGGCGGAATCGCCCGTTTCTCGACAGGGCTTCCTGCTGCGTAACGGACGCGGCCGCTTTCGTAGTGGACCATCTTCGGGTCCGCCAGCAGCCAGCGTTTTCCGGAAGTGAGGGGCAGGGGCTTGACCTTGCGGTATCGATTCATCACGACTTGTTCGGCCACGCCGGACTCGCTGAAGAAAATGTTGTCCGCCGCTTTGGAAATCGCGTCCGGATTGGCGATCTGGATCTTTCCGCCGGCGACCACCACGTTCTTCTCCAGACAATAGTCGGACGAAATCGGAAAGGACAGCACGAGATCGCCGTCCGTTACGAAGACATTGCCGCGGATGGTGTTTCGCCGAGCCATGTGGTTTTGCACCGGGCGGGCCACGCGCACGCTCAAATTGCCTTCGACCAGGCAATCGACGGTCTGTTCGTCCAGGTAGTACGCCGACGCACCGTACCCGCCCGTATCGACGACGTCCCGCACGTAATTGCCGCGCAGAATCATTCCCCGCCCCATGCTGACGTAGATGCCGGCGCCGTCGTGAAGGACCAGCATCGCCCGGTAGATCGAGTTGTTCTCGATCCGATGTCCGTCCCCGCCGCAGGCGATGGCCGTGTACGGCGTGTCGTGAACGGTGTTGTGCCGGATGGTACACCCCGGTCCGCCACGGCCGGCTCCCCAGATCCCGATGGCACTGGGATAGATGCGTCCGACGTGATGTACGTCGTTGTTTCGGATCATACATTCCCCGACGACACGGATGCCGCAGGCTCCCGTATCATGAATGCGACAATTCTCGATGCGGCACGACGCGAGCTTCCAGCCTCGCACACCCTGGCCGGCCACGTTCACGATTTCCAGGTCCTCGAGCCGGCAGTTTTCGGCCACCGTCAACTCCACCGCTCCTGCAAACGCGGCGGCTCCAAAACCGCCGGCCTTCCGCGGGGTGTTGGTCACGGCCAGTGTCAGCCGGCGGATCGTGATGTCTCGAGCCGGCTTGCCGGCGCGGCCCGCGATGCGCACGATCGACTCGACGGTGGGAGCCAGCGCCTTCGCCTCGGCCATGTCCTGCCCCGGCAGCGGCCAATAGACGACCCGCCCGGCCGTGCGGTCCAAGTACCATTGCCCGGGCCGGGTCATTCCGCGGCGCACGTTCCACACCACGTATTTCCTCACGCCGAAGGCGCCCGGCGGGTGAGTGCAGGGGTTGGAGAAGGTAAGGATGTGCTTCTCCGTGTCGTTGCGTTCCAGCCCCACGAGCGACTCGTCCCACATGTGGTAGACCGTCACTTCGGCGTTGTTGACATCGAGCCAAGGCCCGAGATCCTCGGGCCGGTATTTCAGCGTCGTCAGTTCCTCGCGGGTCGGCTTCCGCTTCCACCCCCCGTGGGTCGTGCTCATCCACGGCACGTCAAACGTGCTGAGATGCGTGAAGGTTCCTTTTTCGGGCACCCGGGCGCGCGGGCACATGCGGCCGTCCACGATCAGCAGGCGAAAGTCCCACGTGCCGGATTTCCCGTCCGGCAAATCGGCCGCCCAAAACCGATCCCCGTCGCGTCGCCACCCGGTGATGCGCCGGCCGCCGTAGAGAACGACCCGCTCGCCGGCCGCCGCTTCGATCGTCAATCCCGCATCCTTCGGGCCCAGCTCGATCGGACGAGTCACGAAGTACTCGCCCGCTCGAAGCACGATGCGACGTTTGGCTCCCGCAGCCGACCGTCGCGCAAGCTCGACAGCCCGGTGCAGATCGCCCACCGGCCCATCGGTCCCGTCCGCCGCCGGTTCCTCCAGTCGCCCCGACCACGCGTTGTTGCCCGAGGGGGCGACGAACCATGTCTCTTCGGCGTTCGACAGGCGTGCCGGGCCGAGAAGCACCCAGGCCGTCGCAACGAAGCAAATCCCGAGAGAATGCGTTGCCGTGCTCATGAAACTGCCTTATCCAATTCGCAACGGTCGAACCGGGACGCGATCATTTCCAGCATTGAATCATAAGCAAGAGCGGGTCGCACCGCAAAGGGCGGGAATCGGGACGCGTCGGGACGATTGTTTGGCCTGGTCGTGAGGCACGGCGGCCCATGAAACAAGGCGCCGCCATGGGCGAAGCGTCGCCTGTCGCGACGAAAGGTCGCGTGATGGTGACGGCCACACCCTCACGCGTCGAGCACCTCGTCGGGTAATATCGGCTTGATCGCTTCGGCCGTGCAGACGATAAACCGGCTCTTGAACATCTTCCAGCGTCGGCCGCCCGCGCTGGGTTTCACCGGCCCGAAGCAGGAAGATGGCCGGAGGCGGCCTGAATTCGTCGCGAAGGTCCGGCGACGAGGATTGCTGCGCTTGTTCACGCGACCGCTTGCCTTGTCGTGGTGGAACGAGATCTGCACGCGCGGTCCGAGGGTGAATCTCCTGTTGGAGCGACCTGACACGTGGCATCCCGAGTCGGGCTATCCCCTCCGCCCGGATCCCGGTGGCAGGGCCGATGCGGCGGACGAGAGGAAAGCATCTTCCGCGAAAACGATCTGGCGTCTCAAGTCGACGGTCGGCTGGATCGCGCGGCCCAACGCGCCGGTGGCGATTTGCTTCGACCCGGCGGAGGAGGCGACGCTCGATGAGCTCTACGGGGAGCGGTTGCTGGTCGACCTGCGTCGGTTGTTTTCGATCATCCATGTGACCGGTTGCCGCTGGACACACCCGGCGTGGTGCTCTCGTTCGCCTATTACGGGCGGGACAACCCGGGCACATCCGGCCCTTCGGCAGCCAAGATCACGTTCGCCTATTACGGGCGGGACAACCGCACGGGCCTTGGGGGTCCACCTGGGCCGTGAGGTCGCGGCCAGGTACGACCTGCCCAACCGGATGACCCAGGCGTCGGTGGGTAACGTAAAGGGGGACGGGGTCGTGCCCACGCCCGGCGGCCGGAGGCTGGCTGGTTGCAGGTCGAGCTGGGGCGCGGCTGTGCAGGGGATGCCAGGCTCGGCAGAAGAGGCTGCTCGCGGCAGGTGTTGGCGCCGTTGGCAGGTCTTGCCAGAACCGGTGTCGCAGGGCTACCTTCTCCAGATCGCGAGGGGCGATTCAGGGTGGGTGATTCCGTGCATCGGGCGGCAGTTGGACGATGATCGAGCCGGCGCGGGACCAGGTGGTGATCTCGGTCAACCCCCAGGCGGGGAGGAGGTCTTCCGCCAACCGGGCGGATGAGCTGGCGCGGCTTTTGCGCGCTTGCGGATTTGGGGTGGAGGTGTTGGGTGATTTGGGCCGGGTGGCCGAGCGGGCGGGCAGGTTGCACGGTGAAGGCCGGCTGCGGGTGGTTGTGGGTGTGGGGGGCGACGGGACGGCGGCCGAATTGGCCAATCGTCTCCATCCCGGTGTGCCCATTACCCTTCTGCCGGCGGGGACTTCCAATCTGCTGGCCCGCTGCCTGCGTTGGGGCCGCAGTGTGGAGCGGGTGACGGAGACGATACGCCAAGGCCGCACGATGCACCTCGACGTTGGCCGGGCGGCGGGTCGGGTCTTTTTGCTCATGGCCAGTTGTGGTTTTGACGCCGAGGTGACTCGGCTGGTACACTTGCGCCGGCAGCGGAATCGGCGCGGCGGGCACATTGGATACCTGAGCTACGTCAAACCGATCCTGGATTGTATGCGTAGTTACAGGTATCCGGAGATACGGGTGGAGATCTTGGAGGATGCCGCGGGTCGGGCGCTGGGGTCGGTTTCTGGCCGGTGGGTGTTTGCTTTCAACCTGCCTCGATACGGCTGGGGATTGCGCATCGCCCCCGAGGCCTCGGCCACCGATGGTGTGCTGGAGCTTTGCACCTTCCGGGGCGGGTCGTTTTGGCAGGGCCTGCTGTACGCAGCGGCTGTCCAGTGTGGGGGATGGCATCGCCGCTTGCGGGACTTTCGGCTGGAGCAGGTCCGTCGGATTCGGGTTTTTGCTTCGCAGCCGGTGCCGTACCAGTTGGACGGGGACCCGGCCGGTTGGCTGCCCGTAGAGGTGGATGTGCTGCCCGGTCGCGTGGCGGTGATGGTTCCGGCGGGGAGCGTGTGCTGATTGGGGGGCGAGCGGATCGGGGAAGGGTGGCTTGAGGGATGGCTGAGAACCCGGCGACGATTGGCCCGTATCGTTGCGGAACAGGCCAGCGGCTGTTGGTTATTGCCGGCCCGTGTGTAATCGAGGACGAGGCGACCGCCATGGCGGTGGCCGAGCGGTTGGCCGAGATCGCTCAGGGATTACCGGTGCAGGTCGTGTTCAAGGCTTCCTTCGACAAGGCCAACCGGACCAGTGTGCACTCGTACCGGGGCCCGGGCTTGGGTGCCGGGCTGGCCGTACTGCGCCGTGTGCAACAGCGCACCGGTCTGCCGGTGACGACGGACATCCACCAGCCGGACCAGGCGGCCCCGGCGGCCGAGGTGTGCTCATTGCTTCAGATCCCTGCCTTCCTGGCCCGCCAGACCGATCTGTTGTTGGCCGCGGCCCGGACGGGCCGGGCGGTGAACGTGAAGAAGGGTCAATTCATGGCGCCTTGGGACATGGGGCATGTGGTGGAGAAGCTGGAGGCGGGCGGTTGTCGGCACATCCTGCTGACCGAACGGGGGACCTTTTTCGGCTATGGGCGACTGGTCAACGACTTGAGGGCCATTCCCCAGATGCAATCCTTCGGGGTGCCGGTTGTTTTCGACGCCACGCATAGCGTCCAGGAGCCTGGCGGGCTGGGCAGTGCCAGCGGCGGGAACAGGCAGATGGTTGAACCACTGGCCCGGGCAGCCACGGCCGTCGGCGCCGACGGCCTGTTTTTCGAAACCCACCCGCAACCGGATTCGGCCTTGAGCGACGGGCCCAACATGGTTCCCCTGGACCAATTCGCCGCCATGTTGTCGCGCCTGGTGGCCATCCGCCAGACCGTGGAGAGATTGTCGTGAGATCAGCCAGCCGAGTTGATGGCCGAGGGAAGTCGCCGCCGTCTCCGCCCGGGGCGATGGCCTTGTGGGCCCTGGTGCTGGCAGCCCTCTGCGTTGCCGGGTGCCAGCGGACGTCTTCACCTCGCGGCCCGGGGAGCGAGAAGCTGGGGGCGGCGCGCGATGCAGATCGTTTCTCCATGGCCGTCGACACCTTTTTCCGCGCCGAAGAATTCGAGACCGGGGAGATGCTGGCCCGCAGCATGGACCGGCTGGACCAGTGGATTCGTCGGCAAAAGCCGTTGCCCCATTGGAAGTTGGATCCGATGGTCGCCCGTTGGGCCGAGCCGATAGGCGGACTGGCCAAGCCCATTGAAGAGGCGGCCAACCAGTTGGCCGAGCCCGTGGCCGTGCTGGAGTTGAAAGACCTGGTGACCCGCTGCCAGCAGCTGGCTGACGCCATCCAGGGATCGGCCCAGCAGCTGGAAGGCCTGCGCAAACGGCCCGACTTCGATCATATCGACCGCCTGGCCGCGCGCCTCCGCGGCATGGTCGAACAATTGGGCGGTTCCCCGCGCATGCGCGGGCAAGCCGTGATCGATTTCTTGAGCCGCAAGATCGAAGAGGTCCGCAAACAGAAGGAAGAACAGCAACGGGACGAGGTGCGCCAGCTGATGGCGCTGGCCGACCGTTTGGCGGACGGGGCCGAGATGCGGAGCTTCATCGACCTGGATACCGTCGACGGCCGACTGGGCCAGCTGTTGAGCGACCTGGACGACTGCAGCGATCAGCTGAAACGGATCGCCGCCAAGCGCCCCGCCCTGAGGAGGCTGGTGGACGAGCTGCGCCGCATCGAAGACCAACTCCAGGAGGGCCGCAAGCGGCGCGATGTGGCTCGATTGACGGCGGGCTTGGAGCGGCTCCGCGCCTTTGCCGGTGCGCAAAAACTGGATCGCCATGCCCGCCGGGACGATCCTCAATCGCTGAAAGCTCTGGCCAGGCAGCTGAGCGAGCCGTGGCCATCGCTCCAGGCGGCCGTCCACGGGGCCGAGCAACTGGCCGATCGACTGGGACTGGGCCAACTGCTGCTGCTGGCAGCCCACCTGCAACGGATCGACCAATTCCGCACTCGACTGGGAGCCGACTTGCAGGAGTTGGCCGATTCGGGTTCGCCGGACGTCTGGCACAGGCGCCTGGCGGAGTCGGCCGCTCAGGCGGGCGCGTTGCACCGGCAGGTGCTGGGGCTGGTCCGCCCCCTGGAGTACTTGGCTCGCTTGGATGAGCTCTCCTTTTGGAAAACCGATGGGTTCGCCCTCCAGGAGGCCATCTGGCTGCGGAACGTCTCTCGGTGGGCCGTGGGAGACGAGCGGGAAGTGGTCAGCCAGGCGGTCCGGCTGTTCGATTGGATCGTGCGCAACATCCAACTGGACGGAGAAGCTCCGCCGGATGATCACACGGAACGGATCATGCAGCGGCCATGGGAGACACTGCTGTTGGGCCACGGGACGGCCGAGGAGCGGGCGTGGGTGTTCGTGTTGTTGGCCAGGCAGCAGGGGATCGATGCGGTGCAGCTGGCGTTGCCCCACCCCGACGGCCGATTGGTGCCGTGGGCCGTGGGTGTGTTGGATGGGACGGAAATCTATCTGTTCGATCCCGCCCTGGGACTGCCCATCCCGGCGCCGGGTGGCGTCGAATTGAGTCCTTCCGGAGAGCTGAGAATCCGGCCGGCCACGCTCAGCCAGGTGCTCGAGGACGACAACGTGCTTCGCCAATTGGACTTGGACCGGGACAACGCGTACCCGGTTTCCGCGGCTCAGCTCCACCGCGTCGTGGCCCTGTTGGAGGCGTCTCCGGCCTATGCTTCCCGGCGCATGGCCATGATCGAACGGCGCTTGGCCGGCCAGAAGCGGGTGATCCTGACCTGCCACCCGGCGGCCCAGGCCGATCGGCTTCGCCGCTGCCCCCAAGTGGCGGAAATCCGCCTCTGGGGACGACCGTACCAGGCGCTGTTACAGAACATCCGCCTTGGTGTGGCCCGCGCCCGGTGGCTGGAAACGGCCACGCGCCCCTTTCGAACCGCCATCGGTGGCACAGCGCCGCTGGGCCGAGGTCGCGTCCTTCACCTCAAGGGCCGGTTCCACGAAAGCCCCTCGGCCTCCGAATTCTACCAGCAGGCGCGGATCCCCAATCGGGAACTGAATCACCCCGAGTTCGACCGCCAGTTGCGGCAGATATGCGTGGAAGCCAAACAACACGCCAGCTACTGGCTCGGTCTGGTCGCCATGGAACAACGCAATTACCGCTCCGCCCTGGATTACCTCCTCAACCGTGTGCTCCGCGAAACGCCCAACGGCCCTTGGACCCACGGGGCTTACTACAACGCAGGCCGCGCCTGCGAGGCATCAGGAAAAAGCCAACAAGCCATCGAATACTACTTCCTCGACAACCTGGCTCCAGGCTACCACGGCAACCTCCTCCGCGCCCGGTGGCTGGCCTCGCTGGCTTCGGTGGCACAGCCGCCCACCACGGCCGCGGGCGCAAGCGAAGGTGAAAAGCCGACCCCGACCACGCGTAAACCCTCCCAAGAACCGATCCTGCCTGGCCTGAAGGCACCCGGTCGTTCCGAAGAACCGGAAATCATCCTCCCTGGGCTGGATTTCGACACGGCCGAGGAGCCAGGCCCGCCGAGCCGGTGAACGGTCACTCGCAAACCCGCCTCACAGCTGCTCTGGGTCCAGGTAATCTGCGATCTGCAAGAAGGACCTCGCAGCCGATTGCGTCTCGCGGCACGCCACCACGGAAAAGACAGAAGCCTTTCGGCGGCAGTTGGCCCGGCGGGGCTCGATAGCCACCCCGATCCAGAAGCGGCCCCCACCCGTTCGCCCGACGTTCCGAAGAGCTGTCGACGCCCGGCTGATCGAGAGGAACTCGTTTCAAACCATCCAGGATCGTGGCGTGAACGGGGATGAGCGGCGAGTGCCCGATGTCTGGGGAGCTGATCCAGCGGGCGCTGGCTCGATGCTGGATCGAACTGCAGCCAGCCGACGAAGATCATTCGGCCGTCCGCGCTGGTTCGGGGCCTTGCGTCTCGTCGCAGACCCCCAAGTGGAGGATAGCGGGCTCGAACCGCTGACCTTCTGGCTGCCAGCCAGACGCTCTCCCAGCTGAGCTAATCCCCCAGTATAGCGCGGGATCCTGGCCCAATGATGCGGCAAGCCAAGGCGCTTCCGCACGCCTCGGGCCGCGCGCTGCTCACGTCGCTGTAGTATTTGATAGTATCGTCGCGGCCGGCGAGCGTCAAGCACCAGGATCGGCGGGTTTTGCGCCGTGCGTTCGATCTGGGCGGTTGAAAAGTCGGCCTCGACACGGTTTTTGGACGTCGGCGACGAGCCCATGTTCGTGGCGCGCCCCCGTAGCTTGGCTCTCCAGAGCCGAAAAGCCCCGTAGCTTGGGGGCGCTGCAGCCCAGAATCCGCTGTTTGGCCCATTGTGCCTTGTACTCGGCTCAGGAGAGCCAAGCTACTCTATTCGGCTCAGGGGAGCCAGGCTGCTGTGTCCGTTCCGCCATCGCGTGGCTGGCCCGCTTGGTGTGGAGGGGTTCTGCGGCCGCCGCCTGGCCGTGGCTGGGCCCATCGGCCCGGCCCGCAGAAGAGTGTGCATTCTGGGCAAAGTTTGCGGGCCGATGTCCCGATAGGGGAATACAGCTGGCCCGGGTAGCCTGGCCCAGGGAGTCTGCGGAAGGCGGGCAGGATGAGCAGGTCTGAGGCGGAACAAGTGAACGAATTGAGTGCCGAGATAGCTGCGGAGGTGCTGGAGGCGTGCCGGGCTGGTGCCCCGGAGGCGGCCGCCGCGTTGGGCCGCGCCTTGGATGCCGAGCTGGAGCTCACGGTGGGTGAACCGGAGGAGTTTGATCTGGCCCGATGGGGTCAGAAGGCTCACGTGGCCGGGCTGGTTGTGTTTTTTCAGGTGGGCGGGACCGGGGCGTTGGTGGCCCTGGCCGAACAGTCGGGGCTACTGCCGGACTGGCTCCCGGATCCAGACCCGACGGGTCGAAGTAAGCTGGATACACTGGCCCAGGAGTTGGGCGCCGTATTGCTGCCGGAGCGGTTCTTTCCCGACGGCTTTTCCGCCGGATGGGTCGAGAACCTGGCTGCCGCAGTTGATCGCGGCCAGCCGGCTCCTTCGGCCGTAGCGGTCCCTTTGGCCCTGGCCGCCCAAGACGGGCGGCAAGCGGACTGTACGTTGATTTGGCCGCTCCAGAGGCCCACCAGGGTGCTGGCCAGCTCAACGGCCGCGGAGAGCACCGCAGACGGGGAGCAGGGCCAGGCCGCGGGTGGCGGGGGCCAGTCGGGCAAGGCACAGTCCCTGTCGCTCGGCGCCCTTCCGGAATATGCCCGCAGCCTCCTGCGCATCAAGGTACCCGTCGTGGTCACGCTGGCTCGCAAACGCCAGCCTTTGGGCCGCATCTTGGAACTCGGGCCGGGTTCGATCATTCAGTTCGACAAGGCGTGCGAGGAACTACTGGAGCTGGACGTGGCCGGCCGGCCGGTGGCCACGGGGGAAGCGGTGAAGGTGGGTGACAAGTTCGGCCTCCGCATCAGTTCGATCGTCCTGCCCGGAGAGCGGTTCCGGCCCGTCAAACCGCGATCGGGTTCTGAAGGCCAGGCGGGATGAACGGCCAGGGGCGGGATTGGTGCCGCCCGCATGCGGGGGTTGACAGCCGAACCGGCCCGGTTCTGGGGCAGTTTGGAGCATTACTGCCAGCACATGTGCGCCCCGTGCGGGCGTCTTTTGGGTTGTGGTTGGCAGGCTGGAAGCCCGCGCCGCATTATTCATGGCCTCGCCGGCCGGAACGAGCAGACACAGCTTCTGCCGGAACTTCGGTCGCTCGGCCAACGAGCAAACGGAAGCAGAGTGCATGCCACGTCGAATCGCGTTTGCGCTGTTCCGGCAAGACGTTGCGCGACTTTGTTCCGGCCTCCGTGAAGAATCCGGGCTATTCCACGTTGGGCGATTCCACGGTGACGCTGCGGCGCTGGGCTGTTGCTCCGCCCTGTCCCGGCCGCTAGATTGACGCCACCCGGAAGGCAGTTCGGGCGTCCCCGGGGCTGACGTATTCTGGTCGGGTTCTGGTCGGGCGCGGGAGAAGCAGCGCATCATGGGCAACCGACTTTACCTGTTTGGCTGCACGCTGGTGGCCGCCCTCGGCGGGCTCCTGTTCGGCTTCGACACGGCCGTCATTTCGGGCACGGAGAAATGGCTGCAGGAGATCTACGGGCTCAGCGACTTCTGGCTGGGTTTCACGGTCGCCAGTGCCCTGGTGGGGACGATCGTCGGTTCCGTGGCCGCGGGGCGGCCTGCCGACCTGGTGGGCCGCCGGGCCACGTTGATCGGCATCGGCGTGTTCTATTTGGTTTCCGCGGTGGGCAGCGCCTTGGCCTGGGATTGGCATTCCCTGTTGCTGTTCCGTTTTCTCGGCGGGCTGAGCGTCGGTGGTTCTTCGGTGGTGGCTCCGATGTACATCGCCGAGATCTCTCCAGCGCGCTACCGGGGCCGGTTGGTGGCCGTCACCCAGTTCAACATCGTCCTTGGCATCCTGCTGGCCTTCTTTTCCAACTTTCTCATCAACCGGCTCGATTTGGGCCCAGTGGAATGGCGGTGGATGTTCGGCGTCGAGGCGTTTCCGGCGGCCGCCTTTTCGTTGTTGTTGCTGCTTACGCCTCGCAGCCCGCGGTGGCTGGTGGCCGGCGGCCGCGTGGACGAAGCTCGCCAGGTGTTGGCTCGCTTGGGGACCGATACGGCCGGGGTGGACGAGGCGATCCGGGAGATCCAGGATTCCTTGGACCTGGCCCACCACCGCGTTGATGACCCCTTCTTCCGCCGCGTCTATCTGAGGCCGATCCTCTTGGCCGTGGCCATCGCCACGTTCAATCAGTTATCCGGGATCAACGCCCTGATGTACTACGCTCCGCGCATTTTCACCATGGCCGGGGTAGGCCAAGGCGCGGCGATGGGGCGCACGGTGGTCGTGGGGATGACGAACCTGGTGTTTACCATGATCGCCCTGGCAGTGATCGACCACTTCGGGCGGAAGAAGCTCATGCTGGTGGGCTCGATCGGCTACATCGTCAGCCTGGCGGCCACGGCATGGGCCTTTTACACGTACGCGGCGGAGTTCGAGGCGGTCGCCGCGGCGAGCGAGGCGGTACAAGAGGCGGAAAGGAGCGGCGTCGACCCTGCCTCACGGGCCGGCCTGAACGCAGAACTCGAGCGGGCTGTGGCGGGGGCCAGCGCGGGCGGGCTCGTGGTCCTGGTCAGTCTCCTGGTATTCATCGCCTCGCATGCTTTCGGCCAAGGCGCGGTCATCTGGGTCTTCATCAGCGAAGTGTTCCCCAACCGCGTGCGCGCCCGGGGTCAAGCCCTGGGCAGCTTCACCCATTGGTTCATGTGCGCGGCGGTCTCCTGGACGTTCCCCGTCATCGCCGACTGGTCCGGCGGCCATGCCTTCGCGTTCTACGCGGCCATGATGATCCTCCAGCTGCTTTGGGTGGTGGCCGTGATGCCCGAGACCAAAGGCGTGCCACTGGAGAAGATCCAGAAGCAATTGGGCATCGAATGACACGACCGCATCCGTTTCGCCGTGTGCAACGATCGTGGCTACGGGCCGCCGGACCGTTGCGGGCAGCTGGCGGTTTGCCGACCGCTCGGGCCGAGGGGCCAGGCGGGCCTAGGGTCCGGCGGCACGAGGTCCTGTGGTCGTGGGCCGGCCCGGCCCCCCCCGGCCTGCTCGACATCGAGGCGCAGGCTGCATACAATCACATGTTACTCGCACAGAGCCCGAGAAGTGCCCCCTTCTCCCCTTCACGAAGCTTCGGGGGCTCGGTCGGGAACGCCTCCCACCCTGGCAGGCTGTCCCATGCCGGGAGAACTTGGTTGCTTTTCTGCAAAACCGGCCGCAGCCGGCCAGGAGAAATGTATGATGCGAATTCAGCTTTCCCACGAGGAAGGGTACGTTTTGGCCAGTGGTCATGGCGTCATCGACGAGTCGGCCTGCGAAGTGTTCGGGGAGCACCTGCATCCGCTGGTGGGACAGCCGGGCACGCGGTTACTTTTTGACCTGTCGGACTCCGATCGGATCACCTCGGCAGGTTTGGCCGAGCTGGTCCGGTTGGTAGCCAACGCCAACACGAACGGAAGCCATGTCGTATTGGCCGCCTGCACGCCCTTTGTTTCCCATGTGTTTTTCCGCACGGGGCTGGACCGGTTCTTCGAGTTGGTGCCGACCATCTCGCAAGGAGTGACCCGGCTGTTGGGTTGAGGCTGTCTCGGGTTGCCCCATCGGAGCGCGGCCGATGGCGTGATGGAGGCGTTGGCCGCTTCAGTTGAGTATGCTGTGACAGTGGGAGAAGATCATGGACAGGAGCAAGCCGGTACTATCCAGGCGTGGTTTGTTTCGTGCAGCCGGCTCGGCTGCGGTGACGGGGTCGTTGATCTGCTCGGGAGTGGCGGGCGTTGCCCAGGGCGCTCTGTTGGAGGCCGAATCGGGCGCGGAAAGCCAGCCGGTCACCGCCGGTATGGCCGCCGCGGCGGGAGGGAAGGCGGCCGGGGCACCGGTGGTGGTCGTGGGCGAGTCGGATGGAGGCGGGGCCGGCCCGCGAGCTCGTGCCTGGCCGTACATTGCGGAGATCTTGCGGCGTGCCGGGGTGTTTTTCGACCAACTGCCTGCCGACCGTTTAGCGGAGCGACTCGATCGGCCGGACCAGGTGGTGCTGCTGGCGGGCCATTTGCGGCTGAAGGCAGCCCATCGCGACCGGTTGGCCCGTTGGGTGAACAGCGGCGGTTCGCTCATCGGCATCGGCGGCACGTCCGGGTTGGATGAAGTGTTTGGTGTGGCCAGTGCACGTCCTTTGGCCGAAGGCTGGATCAAGCTCGGCGCGCAGGATCATCCCCTGGTGGCCAACCTGCGCAGCTCGCTCCATGTTTTCGGCGGTTTTGCCGTCACGCCGGCTGGGGCGACGGCCGTGGCGACCGTCGAGTCGGGCCCCCAGGGCGCCAAGGGCAGCGCGATCCTGGAGAACCGTTTCGGCCGAGGGCGCGCGATCCTGCTGGCGCCGGATCTGATCTTCTCGGTGGTGCATATCCAGCAGGGACTGCCGGTATTCCAGGACGGCAAGCCGTCGCCGGACGGTTCTGCGCCGATCGACGACGGTGAGCTGAAAGCCGAGGACGGCCTGGTGCTGGATTGGCAGCGGGATCGGACCCCGATGGAGCCTGACAAAGTACCCGTTTTCCTGGAGCCGGTCAGCGACGAGTTGAGGGAGATTATCCTGCGGAGCATCTTCCACCTGGCCAGCCAGCAGGGGATTCCGCTGCCGCTGGTTTGGTATTGGCCGAACAAGCTGCCTGCCGTGGGACACATCTCGCACGATACCGACGGGAATGATCCGACCAAAGCGGTGGCGATGCTGGAAGTCGTGGAGCGCTGCAAACTGAAATCGACCTGGTGCACCCTCTATCCCGGCGGCTACCCGAGGGGATTCTACCGAACGTTGAAGGAGAAGGGCTACGAGATCGCCCTACACTACGATGCGCGCACGGGCGAGCCGTACACCAGGTGGTCGAAGGACAACCTCATCCTCCAGCGGCAGTGGCTTCTGAAGGAAGCGGGCCTGCGTGAGATCACCTCGAACAAGAACCACTACACGCGCTGGGAAGGCCGTTTGGATTTCCTGCGGTGGTGCCAAGAGGTAGGTATCCGCGCGGACCAAACGCGTGGCCCGAGCAAACAGGGCACCATTGGTTTCCCGCTAGGGGGATCGCAGCCTTATTTTCCGCTGGACGACGAGGCCGATCCGCCCCGGCTGCTGGACGTGCTGGAGGTGAACATGCTGACCCAGGATCTGGTGGTGGTGTGTCCGCGCCAGTACGGCAGGCAGCTGGTGGACAGCGTCTTGCGGCATCACGGCGTAGCGCATTTCCTCTTCCATCCGAGCCACATCCAGAAGCCTCACGTGGCGGAAACCCTGGCCGATCTGGTGGCCTACGGCCGCCGCAGGGGACTGCAGTGGTGGACCAACCGACAGATCCTCCAGTGGGAAACGCTGCGCCGCGGCATCGCCATGGAGGCGGGGCCGGGCCGCACGTTCACCCTGCGTCCCGCCCGAGCCGTCCAGGGGGCCACGCTCGTGGTGCTCAGACCCCAGCCCGAGCACCAAAGCCGTCTGCTGGTCGACGGTCGCCCCGTCTCGTCCACTCCATGGACCGCGCACGGGTTCACCTTCGATGCGGTGACGCTGGATCTGGCCGGCCCCACGACGCTGCGAATCCTTTGAACCGGTTGTCGCCCCCGGGGGCCGAGCCTTCCGCACCGCATGCCGTCCGGCTCGACCGGAGCCGACCGAAGGGACTCACCGTGCTTCCGGGCCAACGGAGCGTCCCCGGGGTGGCTCAAACTGTCCGACCCGTAACGACCACGCCGGCCGCTTCGGCCCGGCCTGCTTGGGCTGCAGCAGCTCAGCTCGCAGCCGCTCCCGCCCGCCGGATGGCACCGCGGAGATGTTCGAGGGCTTGGCGATAGTTGTCCGGGCCGACGTACTCCAGGATCACCGGGGCTTGGGGCGTGTGGCGGGCAATCAGCTGCACAAAGCGCACGTAGTCCAGGTCCCCTTGGCCGGCCGCTACGCCACGATCGCCATGGAGCTTGCGGTCCTTGGCATGGAGGCAGTCGATCCAGGGGCCCAACTGGCCAAACATCTCTTCCAGGTCGTTCACCTCCAGCAGGTTGGCCGGGTCCAGCAAGGCCCGGATCCGAGGTGAGTTGATCTCCTCCAGGAAGACGCGAGTCCGTTTGGCGGTGGTCAGAAAGTCGCCGAAGAAGGGCTCCAACAGCACGGTTGCCTGGTAGCGCTCGGCCACTTCAGCCAACCGGCCCACCGTCGTCAGCATCTGCTTCCAGACGGCTTCGCGGAAATGGTACGACAGCCGTGACGGCTTCGGCGGTTCGTAATACCCCGATTCGGTGACGAAGCGACGCACCCCCATCTCACGGCCCACACGCATCATGCCTTCGAAATAGGCCAGATTGGCTTGCCGCTCGCCGGCGTCCGGATGGATCAGGTTCGTGTACACGCCCATGCTGTGGATCTCCAGGCCAGCGGACCGGTACGCTTGGGCGATTGCCCGGCAGCGTGCTGGGCTCAGCTCGCCCAGTTCCACGCGGCCGTTATACCTCCAGTAGCGACTGTCGGCCTGGTTGAGAAACAGCTGCACCGTGCCGATGCCCGCCTCGGCCAGTTCCGCAGCCAACTGGGCGTTCGTCAGCTCGGAAAACCCCAGCGTCGATATGCCGATGGTGATACGGGACGGTGCCGGTTGGCCTCCGCGGCCCCGCGCGGCCCAAAGCCCCGATAGGGCGACAGCCGCGCTTGCCCCAAAAGCTTCACGCCGACTGAGAACCGCCTTGCGCATCGATTCACCTTTCTCTGTTGCAACCACTGGATCAGCCCGGACGGCCAGCGTCCGAGCGCCTTACGTCAAGCGAGTCTATCGCCCCCGGCGCGCCGTTTCAACTTCTCGCGCCCGCTGCCAGCTGAATGTGCTGCTGGCGGGTCTTTGTGGACTTTTCCTCGCGCCCCCCTGGTTGCACTGCGCCACTTACGGTGAAGAAGTCGACGTAACCGGTTTGCAGTAAACCACTTGTGGCAGGCTGGCAATTCGGGAAGTCTGTATCCAGGAAAACGTCACAACGTGCGTCACAGTAACGGGTTACATCACTAATGCGTTCCTGAGTGGCGCTGTCCAACTAGGGCATGCCGCGGAAGTGGACTGCCGAGGAGGCGTTGGCAGCGAGAGGAAAAGCCATCCGAGCAGCCGGGACGGCCGCACCACAATGTTCCTGCGGGATTCAAGCAGACCTTGGGAACGAAAGGAAGCCTCGGTGATATCCGTGAAGGGGCTGTTTCAAAAACTGGCGTCCGGGTACTGCGCTGGCCTCCGGACCCCGCACAGAGGCTGAGCGAAGGTCTCGCAAACCGGCCAACACCGAGGTTTCGAAACACGCTCGGAAAAGAGAAACGATTCGTTCGCATTCTTCCACCTCCCGGTGGTACGGGGAGTTGTTGCGGTGTGCAATGTGGCCTGACTGGTCCTGCCCAACGCCACGGGCCGACCAGGGCGCAGGGGGAAGGAGTCAGGCGGCGTCGGTGAGCGGCGCACGGGTGCTCACGGCCCGGTAGCTTGCACCGGCCGGCCTTTGTCCCTAGACTGCGCCCGTTTGCCGTCGGTCCCTTCGGTCAGGAGTCGGTGCTGCCATGATCCATCCCCTGGTGATTCTGGCCATCGGTATCGTCGCCGTGGTCGGGCTGATCATCGTCTTTCGGGTCAACGCCTTCATCGCCTTGGTGACGGCGGCGATGTTGGTCAGCCTGTTATCTCCAGGTGAGCTGGGCGAGAAGATTTCGCGGGTAGCCGGCGAGTTCGGCCGAGCGGCTGGGGCGATCGGGGTGGTGATCGCCATGGCCGCGGTGATCGGCAAATGCTTGATGGACAGCGGCGCGGCAGACCGGATCGTGCGTACGTTTCTGAAGATGTTGGGCGAAGGGCGGGCGTCGGTGGCGCTGATGGGCAGCGGGTTTGTCCTTTCGGTACCCGTGTTTTTCGACACGGTGTTCTACCTGCTGGTGCCGTTGGCCCGATCCCTTTGGCGGCGCACCCGTCGCAACTACGTTCTCTACGTCACGGCGATCGCCTGCGGGGGGGCCATCACCCATACGCTGGTTCCGCCCACACCCGGGCCACTGGTGATGGCCGACAACCTGGGTATCGATCTGGGCGTGATGATCCTCATGGGAATCGCCGTGGGGCTGCCCACGGCCGCGGTGGGTTTGGCCGGCTGCCGGCTGGTGAACCGGCTCTGCCCGATCCCCATGCGTCCGTACAGTGGGGAGGCGGAGCCCGAGCCGTTGGAGGACGACCAGCTGCCGCCGTTTTGGCTCTCCATCTTGCCGATCGTTCTTCCTGTGGTGTTGATCTCCGCTAACACGGTGGCCCAGACGATCGCTGGCGGCGAGCACAGAGTCCTGCTGGAGCGGGGTGACGTGTTCGATTGGCCGGCGGTGGCCCGGGCGGTGGCTTCCGTGGAAGAGGACGGGGAGGCCTCTCCGGCGGCCCGGCGGATTTGGCAGCGCCTCCCGGCCGGCGTCCGAGGGGCGGTGCG
>DQVB01000101.1 GCA_015661985.1 Planctomycetota bacterium
ACGCAGCGTAGGATGGGCATCCTTGCCCGTCTTTTGCCGAGGGGAGCGGGCGATCGGGCGGCGTTCGGCAAACGTCACATTTTGTGAGGTCTGGCGACGGCCCTCTCTTGTGCGTCGGGCCCCGTCTACGACGAGCAGGAATGCCCATCCTGCCATCCCGGTTTGCAACGTTGGGGTCGAGTCGAAGAGCCAGGCTGCCGGCAAACTCGCTTAGAGAGCCGGGCTTCGGGGCACGTGGGTCTGTCGTGTCTGGTGTTTACGTCTGAATCGCGAGAGTCTGCGGGGCGATTGTCCGTTGCCGAGATGGCGGCCTGCGACGGTGTTGACTTCTTCGACGGTGGCGATTCGGGGCCCTTTTTCTTTGTTTTGTGGTCGGCCGAGGCGATGTGCCTGGCGCGATCGAACCAACCCGTCTGGAGATCGCTCGGATCCTGACGGTTTTTCCATTCTTGCTGGACAACAGTCCTCCTCCGCCCGGCCGCTGGTTCGGCCACTGTGCCCCGCGGGGCGTCTTATGCGAGTTTTTCGCACAGCATTTGGGCGGTTTGTATCCCACATTTATTGAGACGTGCCATTGGGCTTCAAGTGGACTGCCCCGGCGATGCCACGCGGGTTCATGGCTGGCCCGTCCGGGCAAGGTGCACGGCCCTAGGCGCAGGGTGGATCGCCACCTGGGGGCAGCGACCCGAGAAGGGCGGAAAGGAGCCAATGATGACTGCGGATCACGCGGCGGGAGGACTGATCCTGGTGGCCGAAGACGAACATCTGGTCCGCGAGGTAGCTGTGCGCACTCTGCGCCATGCCGGCTACGACACGTTGGCGGCCGGTGACGGGGAGGAGGCGGTGTGCTTGTTCGAGGAGCACCGGGAGCAAATCGCGCTGGTCTTGTTGGACGTCGTGATGCCCAGGCGGAGTGGGCGCGAGGCGTATCAGCGGATCCGAGAGATGCGGCCCGACGTGCCCGTGTTGTTTTCCACCGGCTACGACCCGAACGCCGATCACGCCCGATTCATCGTCCAGGAGAATCTCCGGCTGCTGGAGAAGCCCTTCGATCCGTGCGACCTGTTGGACGCCGTGCGCGAAGCGCTGGAGGGGGCGGGAAGCTGACCGGGGCCGCACCGATGCAGCGGGCCGGGCCGTTGTGGCATCGACGCGGGGCAAGCCGGGCTTGAGCAATTGGTTTGTGTTCGATCGAGGAGGTTCGTGTGGGCCGTCATGATGCGGGGTTGTTCGGCGGGCCGGGCCAACGGTCACAGCGTATCGGCCGGGCGGTCGTGTTTTGGGGACTCCTCTTGTGCGCCTCCGCGGGGCTTTTGGGCCTGGCCACGATAGCCATGCTGGGCGGCGCACGTGTTCCGCAGACCCGGCGCGCGAAAGTGGACCTTGGTCATGTGGTGCCTGAGGACCCGCAAGCGGGCTCGCCACGCGGGCCCAACGCTCAACCGCTGCGTGTAGCCGTGGCCGCCATGCTTTCGCCGAAGGACACGCGCCGCTGGTACCGAGATCTGCTCCAGCTGGTTGCCGAGCGTGCGGGCCGGCCGCTGGTCCTCGTCCAGCGTGGAAGTTACGGGGAGATTAATGAGCTGTTGCGCCAGGGTCAAATCGACATGGCCTTCGTGTGCTCGGGACCTTACGTGGCCGGGCACGACGAGTTTGGCTTGGAGCTCCTGGCCGTGCCCATGGTAAACGGCAAGACCGTCTATCATGCCTATTTCCTCGCTCATCGCAGTAGCCCTATCGAGTGTTTCGGGGACCTGCGGGGCAGGACTTTTGCCTTCACCGACCCGGACTCGAACACGGGCTACCTCGTGCCCTGCTATGAGCTGGCCCAACGTGGCGAGACGCCCGAATCGTTTTTCGGCGACACGTTTTTCGCCCGCAGCCATGACAACGCCATCAAGGCGGTGGCCGAGGGCATGGCAGACGGCGCGTCCGTGGCCCAGCTCATCTGGGATTTCCTCCACGCCGTCGACCCGACCCACACGAGCCAAACGAAAATCCTCTACCGGTCCCCGCCGTACGGCATCCCGCCCGTTGTGGTCCCCCCGGAGTTGAACGGCGATCTGAAGCGTACGTTGCGTGCCATCCTGCTGAGCCTCCACCGGGATCCACGGGCCACCAGCCTCCTGGCCCGCCTGCGGATCGAGCGGTTCGTGCTGGGCGAAGACGCCATGTACGAATCGATCCGCAAGATGTGGCAGTGGCGGGAGGCTGGAGAAAGGGCAAAGTCATGAGTCTGCGTGCCAAGACGTTCCTCCATTTTCTCGGCCCCTTGGTTTTCCTGACCGTCTCCGTTTGCGCCGTGTTGGGCCTCTTGACGTGGACCCAGCAGCACGAGGAGGCCAGGCTCCAGGGGAAGACCTACGTGCGGTTGATTCTCCACCACGCCGCCCCGCTGATTCTTTGGGACCAGCGCGTGGCGCTACGCGACGTGCTGAGGCGAGCGGTTGAAGCGGATCCTGTGGTGGACTATGCCTTCGTCACCGTCGACGGACGGCCCTATGTGCATACGTTCCGGCGCGGTGTGCCCTGGGGCCTCTTGGAGTCGACCACTGCCGGCGGCCGTGGGGAGGATGGCGTGTGGGAATGGGAAGATGGGCAAGGGAACGTCCATTATGACGTGGTGGCCCGAGCCGACGAGGGCGAGTGGGCGGTCCATCTGGGGTTGGCGGCCAGCGCGATCAATCGCCAGGTCTGGTTCCGCGTGCGAAGGATCATCCTGGCGGGCGTGCTCGCCTTGGCCGTGGGCACGGGCATCGCCTTCTTGGTCTCACGCCGCCTCGCCGCGGAGGTGGAACGGATGATGCGTGCTCTGAAAGCCAGCGAGACACGGTACCGGACCCTGTTCGATTCGTCCAAGGACGCCGTGATGACGCTGACTCCCGAGGAAGGCTTCCTCAGCGGCAATCCCGCCACGCTCGCCTTGTTCGGCTGCCGCAGCGAAGAGGAGTTCTGTGCGTGCAGTCCGGCCGATCTTTCGCCTCCGAACCAGTACGACGGCGAGTCTTCCGTGACCGAGGCGCAGCGCAAGATGGCCTTGGCCTTGGAGCGAGGCTCTCTGTTCTTTGAATGGAAACACCGCCGCAAGGATGGAACCCAGTTCGACGCTACGGTGCTTCTGACCCGATTCGAACTGGACGGCAAACCCTACCTGCAAGCTACGGTGCGCGATATCACACAGCAAAAGCGGGTGGAGGAACAGCTCCGCAAACTGTCGCTGGCTGTAGAGCAGTGCCCGGTATCGGTCGTGATCACCGATACCGACGGGACCATCGAGTATGTCAACCCCAAGTTCACCGAAGTGACCGGCTATACGGCAGAAGAAGCGGTGGGCCAGAATCCACGGATCCTCAAATCGGGACGGACCCCCGAGACGTTGTACCAGGAGCTGTGGCAGACCATCACGGGGGGCGGCGTGTGGCGAGGCGAGTTCTGCAATCAGAAGAGGAACGGCGAATTATACTGGGAAGCCGTGTCGATCTCGCCCATCTTCGATTCGGCAGGAAGGATTACCCATTACGTGGCTGTCAAGGAGGACATCACCCAGCGGAAGGCCACCGAAGAGGCGCTACGCAAGAAAGAAGAACAGCTGCGCCAGGCCCAGAAGATGGAAGCCGTTGGTTCGCTGGCCGGGGGCATTGCCCACGAATTCAACAACCTGCTCCAGGCCATCCGGGGCTACACGCAATTGGCCGCTGCCGAGTTGGATCCCCAGGGGCAACCCTACCAGGACCTCCAGCAGGCCCTGGGGGCTGCAGACCGGGCGGCCACCCTGACTCGCCAGCTGTTGAATTTCAGTCGCCGGGACAGCATCCGGCCACGCGAAATATCGCCCAACGACGTGGTGCGTGAGGTGGAGAAGATGATCCGGCCCCTGGTGGGTGAACGGATCGTCCTCACCACGCAGCTGGATCCGCACGTCGCGCCCATCCTGGCCGATCCGAACGCGCTCCACCAAGCCCTCATGAACCTCTGTGTCAACGCCCGCGACGCCATGCCCTCCGGCGGCCAGCTGCTGATGTCCACCAAGGATTTGGCCGTCAGCCACGAGTACGCGAAGCTGCACCCCGATCTGCAACCCGGGCGTTACGTGCAGATCACCGTGGCCGATACGGGCTGTGGCATGTCCCCGGAGGTGAAAGCCAAAGCCTTCGATCCGTTTTTCACGACCAAGGAAGTGGGGCAGGGCACCGGCCTGGGGCTGGCCATGGTCTACGGCGTGATCCGCCGCCACGAGGGATCGATCCATCTGTACAGTGAAGAGGGCCGAGGGACCACGGTGCGCATCTACCTGCCGGTCATCGCGCAGGAGAACGAGCCGAAGCATCCCGCACAACCGGCCGGCGGTACGGAAACCGTCCTGGTGGCTGACAACGATCCGGATGTCCGTGATCTGGCCACGCGGGTGCTGAGCAAGGCCGGCTATACGACCATCGAGGCCCGGAACGGCGAGGAGGCCATTGGTCTCGTCCGGCAGCAGCCCCAGGTGGCCCTTGCCCTGGTGGACGTGGCCATGCCGGAGGTGGATGGCCTGGAAGCCTGCCAGCGGATCAAGCAGGTGCGCCCCGACCTGGCGGTGATCGTCATGTCCGGCAACGAACTGGACCGGCAACGGCTCGCCCTGGCCGAAGGGGAAGGCGTCGAGCTTCTGGACAAGCCCTTCCCCCCGGAACTGCTCCTGGACAAAGTCCGCCGCGTGTTGGACCGCTGCCACTCGCTTGTGGCGTCTGCGCCCCCGTAACCTGTCGGCCTGAACCGCTGTGCGTGATTCTGCGACACCGCTAAGGGACAAATCCGACTCTGCCAAACCCCATTGACGAAAACACTGGCCGCTACCCGGCGATTGCGCCACAGCATCTGGTGATGTCCTGGCACGTTGAGAGTTTGGTGCGTGATGATCCGCGCGTGGCGCGGCAGCGTGACCGCGGGACAAACATCTCCGCTTGTCCCGCTTGCCCAGATTCAACCACCCAGACCGCTCCAACGGACGTTCCTCATGTTCTGGCAAGCGGGGACGCTTACGCTACGGCTCTTTCCCCGGCCCACCCGGCGCCTGGCCGCTTCGAGACAAGGGAAAAAACTCCGGAGATTCCGTGCCGCCTCTTCTCGCCTGTTGGCGATGAACCCAAATGGAGAGCTGTAGAAAAGTGCACCATGGCGTTGCTTACGCACGACTTACCACGCACAAGTTGGCGATGAATCCAAATGGAGAGCTGTAGAAAAACCCTCCCGGACGACACGCCGAGCAATCTGAACCAAAGCAGCGACCGAAGATCTCCAGTCCGGTCGCCTGCGGCAATATCGGATACCGAGGCGAAGCGGGAGATTCTCGGTCCCAGTAAGTGGACCGGTCAGAGACCGGCCCACAACAGGGTTCTTCTTCATCCCGGTCCAGCACTACGGGACAACTCTCGATGAACTGCTGCCGCACTTTTCCCGCTCGATGATCCGGCGATTTCGACCATTTCGTCGGAATTGCTCATCTGTTTTCGGTGCTCTCATGGCCTTGGGTTCCTCGAAGTTCCAATCAGACCCAGTGAATTTGGCGGCAACCAAAACGCAAAGTGTGGTAACACGGCGAGTAAGGTTGCGCTGGAGTGCTAGTTCGGTCTCGCCGCTTCCCTGCCAGAGCGTTTGATGTCCAAAGGACAGACAAATACCGACACCTGCGGTGGCCTGAAGCCTGTGAGCGGTTACGCTCGTAGTGCCGCCTTCAGGCGGTTAGGAGGCACGGGGCGGGGCCGCAAACGGGGGCCGGGCAAGCTTGGGCGAGGTTCCCGGCTTCGCCACCCTGCCAGGGCGGCGTCGGATCCCGCATTTTCGGGTGGCAAACGGGTCAGAAGTCGCCTTTTTGCCAAGAAGCCGGAAAAGTTCGGACAGCTGCTGTGCCGAAAATGGCAGCGATTGATTATGCTCTTCGCGCCGCGAACTAGACGATCTCCCGGTTCCGGTGAGGAAACAGCCATGGCGGAAAAGCTGACCGTTTTGATTCCCTGCAAGAACGAACGGCAACACATCGAAGGCTGCATCGAATCAGTGCGCCCTGTTGCCGACGAGATCCTGGTGGCCGACTCTGGCTCCGTGGACGGCACGCTGGAAGTCGTCCGGCGGATGGGCGGTTGCCGTATCATCCAACGCGAGTACATCTACTCGGCGGACTTCAAAAACTGGGCCATCCCTCAGGCCAAATACCCATGGGTGATGGTTGTGGATGCTGACGAAAGGCTTACGGGTCGAGTGATCGCATCGATCCGCCGGGTGCTGGCAGATCCGTCGCCGGAGTTGGACGCTTACTGGGTTTCCTTCGAATGCTTTTTCCTCGGCCATCGGCTGAGGCATTCCGGATGGAATACGGATGCCATCCGGCTCTTTCGGCGCGATGTGTGCCGCTACGAAGACCGCCTTGTGCACGCCGAGATCGATGTCGATCGGCAACGTGTGGGCAAGCTGGAAGGGAAGATCCTCCACTACAGCATCTCCAGCTACGAGCAGTTTCTTGAGAAGTATGGGCGGTACACCACCTGGGGTGCCCGGACCTTGTGGGGAAAGGGCCGGCGGGCCACCTTCACCAGCCTGTGTGTTCGGCCCATGTTACGCTTCTGCCACCTGTACGTCCTTCGGGGTGGCTTCCTGGACGGCCTGGCCGGTCTGCAGATTTGCATGTTGATGGCCTTTTTCAATACCTTCGTCAAACAGGCGAAGCTGTGGGAGCTGGGGCAACGAGACCAAGATGGTACCCGCGGAAGAGACGGCCAGAGTCATGACACTGACGCACACGGCGGTACCGCCGACGCGGCTGCCGGGCAAAGCGACTCGGCCGCAAGCCACCCGAAGGTGCGGCGGCTGGCCGCGTAGGCCGCCATGGGGTCCGCTAACCCCCTTCGATCAGCCGGGAGTGCGGATCCTGCTGGAGCCGGATGGCTTTCTGTTGAGGGTATTCGTCTGCTCGGCCGGGTGCATCCCAAGGTTTGCAAGTTTCGCGTGGGACTTTGCGCGGTTTGGGGCCTTTGGCGAAGGGACTTCCAGGGCGTTGGCGCAGGTGTCGGATCAAGCGATCGCCGTCGCTGAAGCCGGCGGCCCGTATCTGCAGGATCGCTTCGGCCCGATGCGGGTCGTTCCAAAACATCTCCGTCCCCTTCACCCGAAAGCTCATCTGCTTGACCACCGACTCCAGCCACGCGGTGGTCACCGGCATAGCCCCTGCTGACGGTATTCCGGGTAGCGCATCTGCGTGCGGTTGTTCTCCAGATAGGTGATCGTTCTGGCGATGATCTCGTGTCCTGCTCCCCAGCATCCGCGGGCGTCTCCCGGCGTCAGGCTTGGGCTTGACGGCGGCTTTCTCTGCTGCCCGGCATCCGCGGGCACCTCACCCAGCTTGGCTCGCCAAGACCGAAGCCCCCAAAAAACCTGGTCCACCTCCCCCGCGCCAGCAACCCCGCATCC
>DQVB01000347.1 GCA_015661985.1 Planctomycetota bacterium
AAACACCTCCTCTCGCAGCAGACAGATCGATATCGCAGGACACAGCACACCGTAGTCCTCGCCCGCCCTGAGCCCCTCCACGTACAACGAGCAAGGGTAACAGGTTACGTTATGTCGGTTTGGACGTCCACAAGCGTGTGGCCGAGGCCTGCATTGTGGACCAGGCCGGGCGGGTGGTGCGGCGGGGGCGGTGTTTGCCCTGGATCGCGAGACATTGCAGAGAGTGGCCAGCGAGGTGTTGCGGCCGACCGATCAGGTAGCCCTGGAGGCCACGACCAACTGCTCACACGGTGGCCGAACTGCTCGAGCCCCATGCGGCCCGAGTGGTGGTCCCCAACCCCATGGCCACCAAGGCGATCGCCCAGGCCAAGGTGAAAACCGACAAGGAAGAACCGCAGTGCGGCAGGACATCAACTCCGCGGCCCCTGCCCGGTACACGGGTCGCAGTCACCCCGGTCGCGATCGTTTTCCGTCCACCTGGGTAAGGGCCTGTGCTACTGCCACAAGTGCGGTTTTCGGGGGAAACCAGATCCAGCTGTGGGCTGGCGTGCGGGATGTGAGCGTGTACGAGGCAGCCGTTGACCTCTGCCACCGGCTGGGGGTAGACGTACCCTGGATCCAGCGCCGGTAGCAACAACCGGGAGGCGCACAAAAAGAAAATAAATCCCCGCGCCCCAGTTGGACCCATTCAGGGGTACTGGGGTGCGACGCGATGGCTGGTCGGCCTTTGAGGTAAAATCACCGGTTGGAGAGCGGGCACCGACGGGAGGCCTTGGTGGCGGGGAATCGGGCGCCGCCCGCAGGGTGGTCCGTCTGGTTCGGCGGGCGGGGGGCCGGGCAACCATAGCTTCCTGACCCTATCAAGAGTGGCGCTGTCCGACGGAGCGTTGGGCTGGGGGACAGCCGGAGAAATGGCGCAGCGTGTCCATTCGTGACGGAGTCGTGGCTACCGATGCCTGAGACGATCATTGGCCAGATCGAACGGGTGACCTATCACCGCCCGGAGGACGGGTTTGCCGTGCTGCGGGTCAGGCTGCGCGGCCAGCGCGATCTGGTCACGGTGGTGGGCAAGCTGACGTCGGTCACTCCCGGCGAGCATTTGGAGGCCACGGGACAGTGGGTTGTAGACCGCGACCACGGGAAGCAATTCAGGGCAGACGATCTGCGCACGGCCCACCCGGCTTCGGCCGAAGGGATCGAGCGGTATTTGGCTTCCGGGGCCATTCGCTCGATCGGACCACAGTTGGCCAAGAAGATCGTCAGCATCTACAAAGAGCGCACGCTCGATGTGCTGGACCGCTCGCCCGATTTCCTGCTGCACATCCGCGGCATCGGTCGCAAGCGGCTGAAGTGGATCCAGCAGAGTTGGGAGGAGCAAAAGGAAGTTCGCCAAATCATGCTTTTCCTGGCTGAACACGGGGTCGGTTCGGGCCGCGCTGTGCGGATTTACCGGACCTACGGCCGTGAGGCGATTGCTTTGATCAAGGAGAACCCCTATCGGTTGGCCGGAGAAATCCGGGGTATCGGCTTCAAATCGGCGGATCAATTGGCCAGCCGGCTGGGGATACCCGCAGACAGCCCGCGGCGGATGGAGGCGGCGGTGCGGCACACCCTTCAACAGCTGGCCGAAGAGGGCCACTGCGCCTGCCCGCAACTGGAGGTGGTGCGTAAGACAGCCGAGCTCGTCGAGGTGTCCGAAGAGCGGATCGCAGCTGTGGTGGAGCATTCGGTGGCCGATGGGTCGCTTGTGCGAGAAGCCATCGACGGTACGGATTGGCTCTACTTGCCATGGCTTTACCACGCGGAGGTCGGTTTGGCCAAGGCGATCCGCCGCCTGGCCGCTCACCCGGAGCATCCGTTGCCCCGCATCGAAGTGGCCAAGGCGATCGGATGGGTGGAAGCACGGCTCGGGCTGCGCCTGGCAGCTGGCCAGCGCGAGGCGATCCGGCAAGCGTGTTGCCACAAAGTCTTGGTCATCACCGGTGGCCCCGGCGTGGGCAAGACCACCTTGGTGCGGAGCTTGATCGAAATTTTCGAAGCCAAAGGCCTCCGCCCCGTGTTGGCCGTTCCCACCGGCCGGGCCGCCAAACGACTGGCTGAGACCACGGGTCGGACGGCCAAGACGCTCCATCGGCTAATGGAATTCGACCCGGCCAGCGGCGGCTTCCGCCGAGATGCGGAGCACCCGCTGGCGGGGGACCTGCTCGTGCTGGACGAAACCTCCATGGTCGACGCCGTGCTGGCCTACCAATTCCTCCGGGCCCTTCCCCCACGGGCTTGCCTGGTGCTGGTGGGCGACGCCGATCAGCTGCCGTCAGTCGGTCCCGGGGCCGTCTTGGCCGACCTGATCAGCTCGCGCGCCGTCCCCGTGGTACGGCTGACGGAGATCTTCCGCCAAGCGCGCCAGAGCCGCATCGTCACCGCGGCGTACGCCATCAACGCCGGCCGCCTTCCCGACCTGGAGCCCCCCGAAGCGCTGAGCGACTTTTACTTCATCCCTTGCGACCGGCCGGAGGATATCCTGGGGATCATCCAGCGCCTGGTGGACGAGCGGATCCCGGACCGCTTCTCCTGCGACCCGCGCACCGATGTTCAAGTACTCACACCCATGAACCGTTCACTGCTGGGTACGCGCCATTTGAACCAGCTTCTCCAACAGACGCTCAACCCGGACCGTGGCCAGCCTTGGGTCGAACGCTATGGTTGGACGTTCAGAGAAGGGGACCGGGTGATCCAATTGGAAAACGACTATCGCCGCGACGTCTTCAACGGTGAGCTGGGCGTGGTGGAGAAGATCAATCGGATCGACCAACAAGTGATCGTTTCATTCGATGGCCGGCGAGTGGAATACGACTTAGGGGACTTAGACGAATTGGCCCTGGCCTACGCCCTTTCCATCCACAAGAGCCAAGGGTCGGAATACCCGTGTGTGGTCATACCGTTGCACACCCAGCATTATCCGATGCTGAAACGCAATCTTCTCTACACGGCTGTCACGCGGGGCAAGCGGCTGGTGGTCATCGTAGGATCGGAAAAAGCGCTGCGGATGTGCGTGCGCCGTCCGGACACCGCTCGGCGGTTCACCGCCCTCAGGCGGCGGCTGGCCATGCCGTAGGTTGGGACAAGGCCGCCGGCCGTGGCGGTAGGCTGGCGCAGATCGGCGAGATCCGCTGCTCCGCGGCTTTCTTCCGCTGAGTATGTGGGCGGCGGCCGCAGGCCCACCGGTGAGGCTCCCGTCGAGCGGCCCGCGGTGACCGGGCGGCGCTGGTGTGCCTTCAGCGTCCTGTCCGTTTCTGCAGGATGAAGACCGCATCGGCCAGTTCGTCGTTGAAGGGGACGGGGTGGTTGATGTCGTACCAGAAGTCGTAGACTTCGAGCAGCTGGAACGCCGAGGTGTGGGCCAACAGGCGGCGGAAGTGCCCGGCGCGATAGAGCCGCAGGGGGAATTCATCCCGCACGCGGCGCTGATGCCGCGGTGTCTGTGCCAGCAGGCTGACGCGCAGCCG
>DQVB01000613.1 GCA_015661985.1 Planctomycetota bacterium
GCGTTCACCTATCCCAATTCCCCAAACTTGGAACTACTGACATTGCTTTCCAGCGAACCGTCGTCCCGGGTCGCGGGCTCGATCTGTTGCCTTTCTTCGAGCCACTGCCGGAGCTGTCGGCGGGCATGGTCGATGTCTTGGCGGACCTCCTCCTCCGGGCGCCCCTGCAGCATGGCGATCTCAGCCAGATCCAGATCTTCCACCGCCGAGAGCAACAGCGCTTGACGCTGAGGACGAGGCAAACGCCGAACCAGTTGCAAGATCTGTTCCCGCTGCTCACTCGGTTCCAATTCGTCCCAGCGCAGCGTCGAATCGCATCCTGGGACCAAGTCTTCCAGCGTCAGCGTCTCGCTGTATCCCAGCAAAGCCGCCCACCATTCGTCCTCGCCCACCTGGATCTCGTGGACCGGCAGGTCCTGAACGCCTTCCAGGACTCGCGTCTGCAACGAAACGTGGGGCCGCGGTTCCTGCCGCACCCAATCTTCGATGACATCGTGAAGTAACTGCGTCAACCAAACGTACAATGGAAGGCGATCAGGTCGTTTCGGGTATTGGCGCCACGCTCGATTCAAGACCTCGTCCAACAAGTCCGCCACTGACACTTCCCTCGGGTGTATGACGCCCTCGATTTCCAGGATCCGAAGTTCGCGACGGGCGTGGTCCGCCAGGAAGTTCAGCAAAGGACGAAGGAGCCGGAAGAAATCGCGTTGACGACCTCGGCTCTTGTCTTGAGCCAGCAAAGGTTCGGCCGCCACGAGGTCGCGTTTCGCCCGGCTCTTGCGCTTGTACAAGTAGTCCTTCCGAACCAGCTCGCGATGACGTTTGATCTGCCGGACGAGATTGTCGACGATCTGGTCGATCAGGGCGATCGGATCTTCGCCTTCCCGATGAGCCACCAAGGTTCCAGTCGGCAGACGCACGACCCCGCGGGCTTCGTACCACCAGTTGTGCTCGCCTTTGTGGCTGGCGTGGATCGTCAGACGCAATTCGTAGACGTCGCTCGGGTATCCCTTCAAAAACCGCTCGATCCGGTGAGCCTTTTCCTGCCAGTAAAGCTCAACCTTCGAGCGAAGCGACCGATCGTCGAATCCCTCCAACACGACGTGCATGCTCATGACGGGAACTCCTTGATGCAAGTCGATTTGGCAGTTTTCGCGGCCGGAGGATCCGGGTCGCAAACCGCGTGCCAGGACGTATCGCCCGGTGGCAGCGGAGACGGTCTGGCGTCGAGGCCCGTGGCGCGTGTCCAACCGGAATCAATTTCGTTTCAAAAAAGTTCGGAGGGGCTCCCGAGTTCCTACGGTCCGACCAGCGCTCGGCCAGGCACCACAGGAAAAGGAGGTGGGGCACGAGAGATCGCAGCGAGCCCCTCGTGAACGGCGATCGGTTTTGTGTCGAGACGAGACTGCGAATACGCCCGAGGCCGCTCAACCATCTTGCGGTCCGGGTGATGATCGCGGGAGTTTTCGTAGTTCCCGTCAGTGCGATGACTGTCGAGCGCACCGAACCCGAGCGAACCGCGGAAGTTGCCAAGGCTTCCGCCTGACCTGAGAAATCGGTGTTGAGTCAGTGTGGGAACAGGGGGCGGCGCTTCTTGCGGCCTTCGCGGCCGGCCGAGTTGCCGGGGACCGCATCCGCCGTTGCGCCGACGTGAGAGGGCACGGAGCTCACCACCGGCCCGAAGCCACCAAGCTCCCGCGATCCGGCAGAATCCGAAGCCGCACTTTGTCCCGTTTACGCGGCCCCTGCCGGACCGTGGGCTGGGAGATGTTCGCGGCCGAGCTGCTCGCCCCCTTTCCCGACGGTCCTTCACGCGGGTAAGATATCATTGGTGGCATCCCCCATGACCAGGGAATCGGGGCCAGCCGGGCAGCAGAAGGCCATTTTCCGACGGGGGCGGGGAAATCCACGTTGAACGGACGGCGAAGCAGCGAAAGAGCAGGCCGGAATCGTTGCCGCGCCGTGCCAGCGAATCGCCCCGAGTCACAGCGTGGCCCCTTCAGCCAGTTCGCAAAGACCGACGTCTCCGCTGCCGCTCAGGCGTCCGCGACCACGAAAGTCTCGTGTCCTCATGACCTTCGATTTCATCAATCCCCTAATGCTGATCGGTTTGACGGGGTTGGCACTGCCCATCCTGGCCCATCTGATCAGCAAGAAAAAGTACGATGTCGTGCACTGGGGGGCGATGCAGTTCTTGGAACTGGGCCGGAACGCGCGACGCCGGCTCCGTCTGGAAGAGCTGCTCTTGCTGTTGGTACGGATGGGATTGGTGGCCTTGCTGGTCATTGCGCTGGCTCGCCCATGGGTCGCAGGCGGTTGGTTGACCCGGTACGTCTCCAAGCAGGACCGCGACGTCGTCTTTGTGATCGACGGTTCGTACAGCATGGGCTGGCAAGGGGAGGGCAAGACGCCGCACGAGGCCGCCGTGCAGTGGGCTCGTGATTTTTTGGAAGAACTGAAGACCGGCGACACGGTGGCGCTGATCGACGCTCGCGATCGGCCGCGTGCGGTGATCGAGTTTCCCACGAGCGATTTGGACGCGGTCCGCGCCGCTCTGGACGAGCTGCCGGCGCCCGCGGGCACAGCGAATCTGCCCGAAGCCATCGCCAAAGCGATCCAGATTCTGGCCCGCACGAGCAATCTCGTGCGGGAAGTCATTGTCCTGTCGGATGGCCAGGCCCTTTCTTGGCGTGCCGACGATGAAAACCTTTGGCTTCGCATCGACGATTTGCGTCAGCAGCCGGCGGTCCTGCCGCGGATCTGGGCGGTCAATGTCCGCGGTCCGACGACCGACACGCCGGAGAACTTCCTGGTGGACCGGTTGCAGGTGTCGCGCGAACTGACGGTATCGGGGTTTCCCGTGCGGATCTCGACGCGGGTCCGTCGCTCCGGCGGAACCGACTCGGTCATGCGCACCGTCTCCTTGGAAGTCGACGGACAGCGACTGTCGGAAAAGACGTTGACCCTGCGGCTGCCGCCGGACGGCGCGGCCAGCGTCGAGTTCGAGTATCGATTCACTTCACCCGGAGCCCACTTGGTCAGCGTTGTCATGGAGGCCGATCTGCTGCCCGGCGACGACCGCGCCGACGCCGCCATCCGGGTCGCGGCGGCCCTGCCCGCTTTGCTGGTCGACGGCGATCCTCAGCCCGATCCGGCACGAATGGAAACCTTCTTCGCCCAGGCCGCTTTGACGGCATCTGTCAACGATTCGCCTTGGATTCGCGCAACCGTGCTCCCCTGGGACCAGTTTGACCGCGACGATCTGGCGGGGGTGGAAGTGGTCGTTTTGATGAATGTTCCGCGCCTGACCGACGCTCAACTCGGAGCGCTGAAAGATTTCCTCAATGAAGGCGGAGGCGTGTGCATCGCCCTGGGCGACCGGATCGAGGCGCGACGCTACCGCACACGGATCTTGGCACCTGGCGACGGTCTTTTGCCCGCCGAGCTGATCGACACGGTCGCCGACACCGATGA
>DQVB01000608.1 GCA_015661985.1 Planctomycetota bacterium
CCTGGTCTATTGGAACATAAAGCCGCCTCTTTGGAAGGAAGACTCAGTGTCCTGGAACGATGGCGAGTACGTCAACGTCCAATATTCAAGACCTGAAATAGCACCACCCGTTCGCTGCGGCCCACCCACCTGCGGCGGGCGGCTGATCCTGGTCGTTAGCCGCCGGACCGGTGCCGGGAGGATGTTGGTATGAAGCCTGTCAGCGATCAGCTTTTCACTTTCGAGCGGGGACAACGCCCACGGCTCGGCTACGAACGTTGCTCGGCCAAGGAACTCGATCTCGACGAATCGTGGCTTCGTGATGTTATCTTCGACAATCCTGATCTGGTCATTGCCCCGTGCCGGGCGGCGGGCCTGACGGACGACGAGTGGTATCCATGGCAGCGCGAGTTTCGAGTCGAGGTGGGTCGGATTGACGTGCTTCTCCTGTCCTCACAGGGTCGCGTGGGCGTGGTCGAGACCAAGCTCGCCACCAATCCTGAACTCAGAAGACGCGTGCTTGCGCAGCTGCTGGACTACCTCGCCCATCTACCTGGCCGCTTCCACGATGAGTTGCCCGAGATTCCACAAGACGACAACGGGCAACCTGTGGCAGCTCGCGAAGACATCTTCGAGTCCGTTGCTCAGGGCGATATGCTACTGATTATTGCGAGCGACGAGGTCGACCCGCGAGTGGCCAGGTTAAGCCAGACCCTACTTTCCGATCACATGATTCAGCAATGGGATCTTGCCCTGATCGATGTGGCGCTGTACCGTCCAGTTGATGCATCGGGCACTTGCGTTGTCGTGCCGCATCTTCGCAACCTGGTTCGGAGTGAGCCGCGGCAGGTGGTCCGGGTCGTCGTAGAAGGGGAAACACCCAGCGCGAGAATCGAGGTTGAGCGAATCACCCCGGACGAAGGTGTCCCGGCCCGGCCGCAATGGGACGAAAGCCGCTTCTTTCGCTACTTGGAAGAGGGAACCGTGCCGACGGAGATTCGCGCCTTCGCGTTGGAGTTGCGCGACCTCGCTCGCCGGTATCCGGAATCTGTCACATTGGCATGGGGGACAGGCAAGTATGGGAGCATGATCCTGAAGCGGCACAACGGAGCCCTCATCGAGATCCGCGGGCGAGGGCCGATCAGGTTCCGCCCGGGTATGTTCGCGCGGGCCTTGGGGGAGAAGGCGGCCAACGAATATCGGCGTGCATTGGAAGAACTCATTCCAGAGGCTATGGCTATGCAGTATCCGCGGGTTCCCGTCGGTCAGGCCAAGACGGTTGCAACCGCGCTGTTGGACCTAATCCGACGGACGCTGCAAAGAGTTGAGGAAGCCGACGCGTAACAACGGCTTACAGGGGTTATAGCTCGGGTCAGGTCTTGAGACCCACCGTTTCGCCTGCAAACTGCTCGATGTGTCAAGCCTCAACATTCAACCTTTACCCCCAACCCGACTGTCCTATCTGCCCGCTCCGCTGGCAATTGGCCCCGGCATCACCTCAGCCACTTATGATCACGCCCACTTGGCGGCTGCGGCTGGTCGCGCCATAGAGGCTGCCCACTGCCACTCTGGGCTAACGCGCGATCCTGTCGCGAGGAACACGGAGCTGCGGTGGATCAATTGTCACGACCTGACGCTAATCGCACTGCCAAGAGTCGCCACGACCAACCGGGTTCCAGCAGCAGGAGCGAGCACCGCGACAAGAGCACCGGCGGTGGCAACAAGGCCTGGGCCTCTGTGACGGACGCGGCCCGACAGCATGGACTCGTCCACGGCGCGAGCCGCACGGGCACTTACGCCTTTGCTGAGGCTGCTAAGCTGAACGCAAATGTCTATATGAACCGAATGGCACTGTTGACCGAGTTGGGAGCTGTAAGAAAATAGGTTGTCGGATGTCGCGAGATCGGGTATAGTCTGGCGTGTCGCATTCCATGGATGGGAGAGGATCATGGCAGGTCGAAAACGGAAAGGGACCCGTCGCTGCGGTTGTCGCGAGTGTCGGTCACGTGGGAATCCGGAAGTTGCGGAATACCACCGGTCGATAAACCGTGTGATGGTGGAGTTGGATGAACGGAGTCGCCGGCTTTTTGCGGGAGCGGTGAAAGCTTGGTGGTGGGTCGGCGCTCGTTCTTCCTGCGCGCCCAATGTGTGCCGCCGGCACGATGCCAAAGCCGCTTCCGGCTCGTTCCGCGTCCCGCCGGTTCACGCACCCAACGGCATTCGTACTGTCCAGATGACAGTCGCATGGAGCGAGTGTGGGGGGATCGTCATGCTAACGTTTCGCGGAACCACAAATGTTCGCGGATGTGCCATTCTGCGAGGAACGTTCGATACTGTTTGCGGAAGCGGAACGGGGAGCTGTAGCAACAGGCCATCCGTGGGGGACACAAGGCCGGATGACGCTGGAGCGCGCACGGTGAGTTGGTTAGCCACAGAGATCACAGAGCTCACAGAGGATGCAGAGTCGGTGACGGTCTTGGCGGCCAATTGGGTTCGGTTCCGCGTGTAGGTGGTGGTTTCAGCGACTGTGCTGTTGTTGACCGAGTCGAGATCTTCGGTCAAGAGGCGGTCGTTTTGGTCGTACGCGTACGTGATCTCTTCGTCCATCGTGCCGTCGCCTCGCTGATGAGTGGTTTTCTCCAGGCGGTTGCCCAGAAGATCGGCGAGGCAGTCGGCCGTGAAGTCCAGCGTGTCGTCGTCGCTGTCGTGCCCCTCGCGGGTCAAACGGGCGAGTTCGCCGTAGAACCACTGGATTTCGGTCACCCGACCCTGGGCGTCTTTTTCCGTGACCGCGGTACGCCTGGCGTCGGCTCTGACCGTGTAGTCGAATTCGGCTAAAACGGCGTCCACCGCAGCGTCGTACTGGCCGTCCCCATTCTCGTCCCGGTAGTGTCTGAGGAAGTCGAGCCGGTTCAGTTCATCGTAGACATAGTCGGCGGTGACGCCGTTTGGGAAGTGGATCTCGTCCAGGTTGCCCAGAGAATCGAACACGTAGTCGGTCACTTCGGGCGAAGCAAGCGGCTGGTCGTTGCGCTGGTGGACTTCCACACGGTCAACGCGGCCGATCTCATCATAGGCGTAC
>DQVB01000063.1 GCA_015661985.1 Planctomycetota bacterium
GCCTGGCGCACCCGCTGGATCCCCTGTTTCAGGAGCGACTCGGCGCGGGCCAACAGCTCATCCAGTTCCGCCTGGGGCGGGCGGCTCTGTTCGGGCCGAGTCGACTGGCGCACGTAGTCGACCCAGAGCGCCTGGCCGAGGCGCAACTCCGCCTCGCCTCGCCGGGGCGACTTCTCCGAAATGCGTTCCAGGTACTCGATGGCCTCGTCCAGCTGGCGCTGTTCGATCGCCGTGTCGGCCAGCATGAGCCACGCTTCGTCCGCTTCCGGCTGGCCCTCCCACCGCGCCGTCACGTAGCGGGCCATCTGTTCCATGTGCCGCTTCTCGAAGGAACGGTCCCCGTCGGGGCCGGCCAGCGTGAAGAGCATCCGGTATGCCTTCACGGCGATCTCCGCTCCTGTGCGAGCCCGCACGCTGCCCGGTTTCCGGCGCGCCAGGAACTCGCCCAACACGGCCGAGCGGTAATAGTCGCCGGCCAGGAAATAGAGATAGGCCAGCCGAAAGCGGATTTCGTTGAGGTCTTCCTCCGGCACGTCTCCGCCCTGGGCTTGCGCCAGGGCGATGCGATAGTAGCGCATGGCTTCGTCGCGGGATTGAGCCAATTGGCTGTTGGCTTCCTCTTTTTCCTGGTCGGTGCGAGCGGCCTGGAGCCTGCCGTAGGCGACCACGAAGCCCCCCCAAGCGAAGTCCCCTTTGTCCTTGGCTTCCACATAGTCGAGCGCATCGGCCGTTTCCGCCCGGGGCGAGCCGAAGAGTGGATCCTGCAGGGCGGCAATGGCCTCTTGGCGACGTCGGCTGGTCGAGCGCGCCACCTGCTCCAGCCGTTTGCGCGCCAAGCCCAATTGCTGGCGCTTCTGCTTCCCGTCGTCCAGCGTTCGGGCCATCTCCAGGGAAGCGAGTCCGCCGTAGTAGAGGACCTCGAGCCCTTCACGGGCGGCCATCTCTTCGGGACGCGCCTCCTTCTCCCACTGGCCGATCAACCGTACAGCTTCGGCGTAGTCCTTCACCTCGGGCATCAGGCATGTTTCCAAGGCCCGCGCCAAAGCCTCGTTGACCGCCGAACGAAAGGCTTGGTGCTGCCCCTGCCCGCCGAGGGCCACGATTTCTTTGAAAACGTTCAGGGCCTTCTTTACCTCACCCAAATCCCGGTACGCCAAGCCTTCACCGATGCGGGCGTACAGGGAGACGATGCGCTGGTGGTACTTGTCGTAGAACTCGCGGAACCGCTTGGCCGCTTCCGTGAGCTTTTCCCGGTAGGCCTTCTCTTTCGGGTCGTAGGTCTTGCCGATTTTTCGGGTCGTCTCGATCAGACGCAGGCGCGCAAAAACCAGATCGCGCCGGGCCTCCTCCCGCACCTCTTCGAAGTTGGGCACCTGACTGGTGTCGGTCATCTCCTCGAACCGTTTGGCCCGGTCGTAATAGTGTTTTTCCGCCACCTCCAAGGCTTTGTAGGCCTCCTCGAAGTGCGCCCGCGCTTGGGCCATAAGGGACTTCTTCTGGGCGGCCGTTTTGCCGGGCGCGCCGGCCAGCTCCACCTTCATCTGTCCCCGCTCCAAGAGGATCTGGGCCAATTGCCTGTAGGCGGCGGGCACCAGCCGGTGGTCCGGGTGCTCCTGGATGAAGCGACGGAGCTTTTGCCGAGCGTCGTCCAGCTGAGCCTCGCGCATTCGCAGCGCCCCCGTGCGCGAGGCGGCGATCAGCGTCAATCCGGCCTCGTAGTCGATCGCCTCCTTCAGCTCAGGCGGACACCGCGGGCTGGCGCGCAACTGGTCCAGGTACGCCAGGGCCATGTCGTAGTAACCCCGCGCTCGCAGCCCTTCCAGGAACTCACGCGCCGCCTCACCCCCTGCGGCCGGGACGGACACCGCGGCCAACCATCCCAGCAGCAGTCCGGCCCGGACAACCCGGCCCAACGATCCGGCGTTCTCCATCGTTTCAGCCCTCAACCGGCTTCAAGGCGCTCCGCCACCGCCGCCAGCAGCGTCTCTGGTACCAAAGGTAGCCGCCCGGGGCAGAATCGACAAGGATTGCCGCCGGCCAGCAGCGGCCCGGTGCGCCGGGGGGCGGCCCAGAAAGGTGGCCCGAGCCGGGAGTGCCCGCAGTACCGATCCGTTCGCCCCCCAAGGTGGAGGAAAGCGGTGCACTGCCGGGACGGACACCCGGCCGTGGAAAGCAACACCTGGTCGGCCTGCCATCGCGGGCCTTGCCGAGCACAGCCTTGCGGAAAAGCACGCCCCAGCCGCGTTTGAGCACGGAGAGAAAAGCAAACGGCCCGGCGGGCGGGACCGCGCCGGGCCGGTCACGGGCGTTGCTGGCTGGCCGGTGGCCGTTAGCCGCCGAGCAGGGCCAGCACGTTTTGTGGTCTGGTATTGGCGATGGCCAACACGGCGGTGCCGGACTGGACCAGGATCTGGGCCCGGGTGAGGGCCGCCGTTTCTGCGGCGAAGTCGGCATCGCGGATGGCGCTTTCCGCCGCCGTGATGTTCTCCAGGGTATCGGTGAGTGAGGCGATGTTCGTGTCGAGCGTGGCTCTCTGGAAGGCCCCCAGTCGCCCGCGGAGCGAAGCGACCTTGGCGATCACCTGGTCGACGATCTCCGCCGCGGTGGTCGGGTCGGTGCTCAGGTCAGCTGATTCGCCGGAACCCAACTCGTAGAGCCGGCCGCTCTCGCCGCGCAGGTTGGCCACGTTCACGCTCATCAGGCCGATACGTGCCTGCTGGTTGCTGACCACTTCGGGGCCCAGCTGGAACAGCGCGCCGCCGCTGGAGATCGTGAAGTCGATCGAATCGCCGTCGGCTATGGTGCTGTCGTCGAGCACGACCTTCAGGTCTAAGGCGGCGGTCTTGACCGACAGGGTGTTTCCATCCCCCTGGGCGCTGATGCCATTGACGCTGGCCTCGATGTCCGAACCTGTATCGCGTGCGTCGTCGAACTCGGCGCCGGAGTAGCTCCCGATGATTTCGATGCTCACCAGCGCGTTGGACCCGTAGTCCGTCGAGGTCAGCGTGAGGGTGCCGGCGGCGTAACTGGCGGTTACCCCTGTGGCATCAGAAACCAGATTGATCGCGTCAGCGATGTCCGAATACGCCGTGCCGGCCGAGAAATTGAAGACTTCGCGGCCTTTGCTGCCGGCCAGTTCGAAGACAATGTCCGCATCCAGGTTGTTGTCGGCGCCGGCGTCGCTGACCGTCGTACTGGCCTGGGTGGCGGCGGTGGTCACATTGATGGTGATATCCACGCCGTCGCTGTCCAGCGTGGCCTGGTACACCTGGAGATCGACCACTTTGTCGAAGTCCGCATCGGTGCTGGAGATGACGAAATCGAGACCTCCGTCCAGCAGTTTGCGGCCCTGGAACGTGGTCGTCTGGGCGATGCGGTTGATCGCCTCCAGCGAAGCGTCGATCTGCAGCTGGTTGGCCGCGATCTGCTCATCGCTCAAAGCACCCTGGTTGGCCGCCTCGGTGATGAGCGCCCGGATATCGTTCAACAGCGCGTTCACCTGTCCTAAGGCGCTGTCGGCCGTGGCGATCATCTCGCTGGCCCGTTGGCTGTTCGAAATCGCCTTCTGCACCGAGACAATATCGGCCCGCAGCGTTTCGCTGGCGATCAACCCGGCCGGGTCGTCCTTGCCGGTATTGATACGCAAGCCCGTGCTTAGACGAGTCAGCGCCTGCTGCAATGCCGTGTTGGACCGCGTCAGCGTCTTCTGTGCATTGAGTGAACTGACGTTCGTGTTGATGCGAGTCATATCAGACTGCCTTTCTAAATGAGAATCTACGTCCAAGCACTACCGGACGGCGCGGGCGCGATTGCCGACATCCTTGGTTACACGACAGCACCGGCAGTGGGTCCCCTTTTTCTTGCGGCGCAGCCGGGTCGGGATTGCGCCTTCTGCTAGTTCCTTCTCAAAGTATCCTTTCTCGTTGGCCGCCGTCTCAGCTCGGGCAGGGTGGCAATTCCAGCGCATTGAGAGCTAGAGGCCGAGCCTACAATTCAGATATCGGCCTGGAGAAATGGCCCCTTTAGGCAATCTGGGTACAAGTCCCCGCGTTTTACGGCGCCGGGTCCCTTCGGCGTGGCGCGGGCCGGACGGAGTCATGGTCCCATCCCGTCAGCCTTGCGCCATCCCTGCAACGCTCAAGACCCGTTTCCTCGGCAATGGCATCTTCTGCTTCAGCGGCTTTGTACGGGCGGCCGGCCCGATGTTGCCCAGTCTGAGACGGTCGGCGACGAGCTGCCCGAACGGCGCAGGCCGACCTTGGCGGCGGTGGGCAGTTTCAGCGTGAAGGCGGTGCCTTTGCCCGGGGTGCTGTCCACGCGGATCCGGCCCTGATGGGCCTCGATGATATTGCGGCACATGGACAGCCCCAGGCCGGTGCCGCCTTTACCGCTGGAGTCAGGCCCGCTTTTGGTAGTGAAGAACGGATTGAAGATATGCGGCAGCTTCTCCGGCGGGATGCCGCAGCCGAAGTCGCGCACCACCAAGTCAATCATCTCATTGTCCGCATCATGGGAGATGCGGATGATCACCCTGCCGCCGGCCGGCATGGCCTGGCGCGCGTTGATCAGGAGGTTCAACAACACCTGCTGGATCTGATTTCCGTTCATGTACGCTTGGGGTACGGGATCGAAGCGCTTTTCCACCTTGATGTGGTACTTGTTCAATTCGCGTTCCAGCAGCACCAGGGTGTCTTCAACCACGCGTACCAGGTCGGTGGGTTCCATGCCTGTGGAGCGGTTGCGGGCCATCCCCAGCACGCTGTTGGTGATGCGAGCGGCGCGGTTACCGGCGGCCAGGATTTTTTCGAAGGCCTTGTCGCGCGTCGCGTGGTCCTTGTGACGCATCCCCAACTTGGCATAGTTGATGATGGTCATCAGCACGTTGTTGAATTCATGGGTCGTCGTGCTGACCAGTTCACCCAAAGCCGTCAATCTCTGGGCTTGCGCCAATTGCTCGCGGAGGATCTCCACCTGCTGCCGCAGATCCGGTTGACTCGCGCCGCCTTCCATTCCCACTGGTCACCCCGAGGTGGTTGAAGTTCCTGACCGTTAAAGCTTTGCCCGCAGGACCAGCCTCACCGCCTTGCCCCGTCCGCCGCCCTTGCTCCGTCTTGCGGAAACCGCGCTTCTTAACTCCAATGGTATAAATGAGTTAGCCGATATTGACCCTATCGTCGAACTCGTCTGGGCAACTGAAACCCAAGCCGCTATAATCCCCGATGCCATCGACAATGGGCGGCGGATGGCCCCGCAGCCGGGGACCCGATCCACGAGGAGGGCGCCGATGCACACGGTGGAACTGCTGGAAGAAGCCATTGCCTTGGCTCAGCAGGTTGACTATGAAATCCGCTACGAATGGCTGGCCGGTTCCGGGGGAGGCGCCTGTGAACTGAAGGGGCGCAAATGCATCTTCTTGGATCTGGCCGTCGGCCCGGCGGACCATCTGGACGTGGTGTTGGAGGCCTTGCGCAGGGAGGCTGTCTGTTTGAACCCGTCCGTCTCCGAACCTCTCCGCGGCCTCCTTCAGCGGCGCAGGGCCGCTTGATCAGGCGATCGGTACAAGCCGTTGGTGAGGATGTACTGTTCGACGGCCCGGGGGGTACGGTAGCGGATGCTCAGCCCTTGGGCCACGCGGCTGCGAAGTTCGCTGCTGCTGATCCCGATCGGCGGCATCTCCACCTGATGGCTGCGGATCGACCGGAGCCGACCCGGCGGCGCAAGGGGTGCCAACCGCTCGAAGTCCGGCGGTGGGGCCCCGGCGCGGTGGACGACCACGGGCATGGCCAGTTGGCAGACCGAGGCCGCTTCGCGCCACGTGGGCAGGTCATTCAGTACGTCGGCGCCCATCAACAGGAACAGCTCATCGCTCGGGTTTTCGGCGCGCCAGCGGCGGAGCGTCTCCACCGTATAGCTGATCCCCCCCCGCTGGATCTCCTCCCGACTGACGGCGAAACCCGCCTCTCCGGCGATAGCCAGTTCGAGCATGGCGACCCGATGCTCCGGCGACGTCAGCGCCCGGCCTTGCTTGTGGGGCGAAACGGCGGCGGGCAAGAAGACCACGCGATCCAGCCGGCATTGTTCGCGGCAGCATTCGGCCAAAAGCAGGTGGGCGTAGTGGACCGGATCGAAGGAGCCACCGAAAAGTCCCACACGCATCGGACCACTACCGGGTTGCAGGTTTCGTTGCCCAGTACCATATTGCAAAGGGCCGCACAACCCTGGCGGACCCGCGCCCCGCGGCCAACCCCCACCCTCGACGGCCGTCTTCACCGCCGCCGGCCACAGGCCCCCCCAGCACCCGGGGCGGATCGGGTGTGCTGGGGCCCGGCCAGAAGCGTCGAGGCCAGCGGGCCGGAAAAGGCTCGCGGGCGCCGTGGAGCCAGGGTTTTGTGACGGCCTGTAATGTACTACGGTAGCGCCGATTTGGCCATGGCGGACGAACAGGGTTTTCTGTTTCCCACCGAAGTGGCGCCGTGGGAAGAAGACGACCACCAGCAGGCGCTGGTGGCCACGGTCGTCTTCCCCACGGCTCCCGAGGGGCAGTTCGACTACCGCGTGCCGGAGGAGTTGGCCGACCAGGTGGAAGTGGGCCGCCGGCTCCGCGTGCCCCTGGGCAAGGGGAACCGCCCGCAGACGGCCTATTGCGTGGGGGTGCGAACGGCCGTGCCGGGCCGCGCGCTCAAGGCGGTCTCCGCGGTGCTTGATCCGCGGAGCCTGCTGACGCCCCCCATGCTGCGCCTGACCCGCTGGATCGCCGAACACTACCTTTGTCCGTGGGGCCAGGTATTGGAGGCCGTCGTGCCAGCCGGGGTGCGGGGCCAGGCCGGCACCCGCCTGGCCACGTTCCTGGCTGTGGAACCGGAAACGCGACAGCACCTCGACCAGCTGAAACTGCCGCCCAAACAGGCCGAGGTCCTCCGCGCGCTGGCTGAAGCCCCGGCCCCGCTCACCCCCACGGAACTGGCTCGATTGGCCAGATGCACCCAGGGGCCGATCACGGCCCTACGGCGAAAAGGGCTCATCCGCTCCTACACTGAGCGGGTCAGCCGCCGTCAGCCGCCCCCGGGGCCAGCCGCCCGGGCCAAGCCGGTACCGTTGAACGCCGATCAGCAGCAGGCACTACGAGTGATCCTGGATGCCCTCCATGGCGGCCAGCACCGGACGATTCTCATCCACGGCGTGACCGGCAGCGGCAAGACCGAGGTTTACATCCAAGCCATCGAAGAGGTGGTGCGGTTCGGTCGCCAAGCGATCGTCCTGGTACCCGAGATCAGCCTCACACCCCAGACCTTGGAGCGGTTCCGGGCACGGTTTGCCGAAGTGGCGGTGTTGCACAGCCACCTGAGTGACGCAGAACGCCATTGGCAGTGGCAGCGGATCGCCGAGGCACAGGTGCAGGTGGTCGTGGGCGCTCGCAGCGCGATCTTCGCCCCGGTGCGGCAGCTGGGATTGGTCGTGATCGACGAGGAACACGAACCGTCGTTCAAGCAGGAGAGCAGCCCGCGATATCACGCCCGCGAGGTGGCCAAGGCCCGCTGCGAGGCGGAGTCGGTCCCGCTGGTGTTGGGGTCGGCCACCCCCTCACTGGAGAGCTGGTACCGGACACAAGTCGGCCGCTACGTCCTGGTGCAGCTGCCCCGCCGCGTGCACGGCCTGCGGCTGCCCCCGGTTCACACGATCGATCTGCGCACGCCGACCCGCAAGCAGCCGTTTCGGGGGGCCATCAGTCGGCGATTGGAGGCGGCCATCCGGGAAGCCCTGTATGACGGGGGGCAGGTGATCCTGTTGCTGAACCGCCGCGGGTTTTCTACGCACATCCAGTGTCCGGCTTGCGGCTTTGTGGTGCGCTGCCCGGGCTGCGACATCGCTTTGACCCACCATCGCACCAAGGATATCGCTCTGTGTCATTTTTGCGACCATGAGATCCCTGCTCCGGCCCGTTGTCCGTCCTGCAACTTTGCCGGCATCCGCTACGCGGGCATTGGTACTCAGAAGTTGGAGGCGGAGGTGCGGCGTCGGTTCCCCGATGCCCCGTGTGTGCGCATGGACACCGACGCAATGCAGGCTCGCGGCAGCCACCAGCGGGCGTTGGAGGCGTTCCGTTCGGGCGAGGCGCGGATCTTATTGGGCACCCAGATGATCGCCAAAGGGCTGGATTTTCCCGAAGTAACCCTGGTGGGAGTGATCAATGCCGACACGGCACTCCATTTGCCCGATTTTCGGGCCGCCGAGCGTACTTTTCAGCTGGTTACCCAGGTGGCTGGACGCACGGGACGGGGGCCGAAGGGCGGCCGGGTGCTGGTGCAGACCTACAGCCCGGAGCATGTGGCCGTAGCCGCGGCCACGGGTCACGACTACCAGGCTTTTGCTGCGGCCGAGCTACCGGTGCGTAAGGCGCTGGGGTACCCGCCGTTCAGCGAGATGATTCGGGTGGTGATTCAGGGGGCGGATGAAGAAGAGACGGCCCAGTGGGCGATGGAGCTTGCGGAGCGCATCGGGGCGGCCTTGGGCCAATCGGCCCCAGGGGCCCGGCTGTTGGGACCGGCGCCTGCCCCTTTGGCGAAGCTGCGGGGCAGGTATCGGTACCATTTCCAGGTGCAGGGCCCCGACGGCGTGGCGCTGCGCGAAGCTGTTTGCCAGGGCAAGGCCGGCGTCTCTCCTCCGGAGGGGGTGCAATGGGCCATCGATGTCGACCCGCTCGACATGCTTTGAGGGGTCGGTCCGTCGGGGGGGCGCCATTGCGGTGGCAAGACCGCCACAGATCGCCTAGAATAGCGGTGTTGGGGGCAAGCGGCGCGGGCTGGCCAGCCGGGCTGCGGTTGCCCGTCTGAGGATATCGCTCTCTGCCGCCGATCCTGCCAGCGGCCATGTCCTATCGATCCTTTAACCGAGCCTTGGGAGAGACCAGCCTGGAGCTGAAGTGTCTCTTCCTGTTCGGCGTCTTCCTGGCCCTGGTGATCGCCGTCAGCTTCCTGCTCTACTGGCGGGTGACCGAGGAGGTGGTCTACGAGCAGAATCCCAATACGGCCAGGTTGCTGGTCGACCAGGGGATCCTGATCAAGCATTGGGAAGCCACCGAGAGGGGAGCGGGCTACGAGGACTACAGCAATTTCGTCACGGAATACCTGTCGGGAAAACTGACCGAGCAGGAGTATAACTGGCGTTTCATTCTGCCTCCGGACGAGAAGAGAACGTCCACTCGGGTGGCCCCGGCGAAGACGGAGAGGGAAATCCAGCTGATCAAACGGTTTCTGGCCATCCCCCTGGAGGAGCGCCTGAACCGTGACAGCCCCCAATACCTGGAGCAGTTTGGCTCGGACGGGGACGTGTACCATTACTACCAGCCGGTCTGGGCCCAGCTTTCCTGCCTCGATTGCCACAATCTGAGTGTGCGCCAGGTGGACCCCACGGTACCGGCGGGCGGCGATCTGCTCAAGCAGGGTGACCTGATGGCCGTGGCCCACGTCAGTATCCCCACGGATCGGACGAAGGCGGCCGTGGCAGAGACGTGGAACCTGCTGTTCGCCGTTTCCATCATCACGGCCTTCATGGCCCTGATTGCCTTCTACGTGGTGATCCGCTACGTGGTGGTCAAGCCGGTGCGGCATTTGCGCCAGGTCAGTGACGCCATCAGCCGCGGCAACCTCGCCCTGCGGGCTGATATCCACACCGGCGACGAGTTCGAAGCGCTGGCCGTGGCCTTCAACCGCATGCTCCGCCACCTGGTGAACATCCAACACGAGCTGCGGGAGGCCAACATCAAGCTGGATGCGAAGGTGGACGAACTGGCTCAGGCCAACATGCAACTGTATGAAATGAATCGCATCAAGAGCGATTTTCTGGCCACCATGAGCCATGAACTGCGCACGCCGCTGAACAGTATCTTGGGGTTCAGCGATGTGCTGGGTTCGATCGACTCGCTGGACGACCGCCAGAAGCGATATGTGGAGAACATCCGCAAGTCGGGCCGCATGCTCTTGGAGATGATCAACAACATCCTCGACCTGGCCAAGATCGAAAGCGGCCGCATGGAGATCCGGCTCACGCACTTTTCGATCGCCCAGGTGGTGTCTGCCCAGTGCGACATGGCCCGGCCGCTGTCGGAGAACAAGAACATCGATCTGACTGCCGACATCCAGCCGGACTTGCCGCTCATGTACCAGGACCAGGCCCGCGTGCAGCAGATCCTCAATAACCTCCTGTCCAACGCCATCAAGTTCACGCCGGAAGGGGGCCGGATCAAGGTGACGGTGCGGCGCAATGACAAGGATCAGCTGGTGCTTCAGGTGTCGGACACGGGGGTGGGGATCGCCGAGGAGGACCAGCAGACGATCTTCGAAAAATTCCGTCAGGGGCGCACAGCGATGCCGGGCGGGGACGCCATTACGCGCGAGTACTCCGGCACGGGGTTGGGCCTTTCCATCGTCCGCGAACTCTGCCGCCTGCTGGGTGGGGACGTGTCGGTGGAAAGCCAATTGGGCATGGGCAGCACGTTTACCGTCCGGCTGCCTTGGCGGCTGGAAAAGCAACCCAGACTGGAGACCCCGCTGTTGGCCGGCTTCCAGCAGCAGGGTCGCCCCCCGCTGGAGATGCGCGCCACGGCCACGCAGCAAGCGATGGCCGCACCGACCCAGGCCCCGTCTTCGGACGATGCCCCATGAGTCGCTCTGCTGAACCGCCGGCTGAAGTCCTCCTGTTCACCGACGGGGCTTGCAGCGGTAACCCCGGCCCCGGCGGTTGGGCCTTCATCCTCCGCCACCCCGCTTCGGGCAAGGAGCTGGTGCGCTTCGGCGCTGAACGGGAAACCACCAACAATCGCATGGAACTGACCGCCGTGATCCGCGGCCTGGAGGCCCTGAAACGGCCCACCAGCGTGGAGCTGATCTCCGACAGCCAGTATGTGACTCGGGGACTGGCCGATTGGCTCCCCAAATGGAAGGCCAACGGCTGGCGGCGCCGCGAAGGCAAACAGCTGAAGCCGATCAAGAACGAAGATCTTTGGCGGCGATTGGATGACCTGCTCCGGCGTCATCGCGTGCGATTCACACACGTTCGCGGCCACCAGGGGCACCCGGAAAACGAACGTTGTGACGCCATGGCCGTGGCCGCATACCAAAAATACCTGTGAGCCCCCGCGCCGGCCGGTTCAGGCATCACCGGCCCCGCCCTCGCCGCACCGTGGCTTGCCCCCCTTCGCGCCGTTGCTCAGGCCACCTCACTGCCGGCGGCGGCGCCCCTTGCTCTTCGTTGGCGAAGCGGCCACGATGGGGACCGGTTTGTCCGCCAGGATCGTCAGCATCCGTTGCCGGGCAGCCTGGACTTCGGGGTCTTGCGATTCCGTGACGTCTTTGTAGGCTGTCCCGTCACGGCAGTCTCCGCAGTCCAGCAGACGGCCGAATCGCTCGGGTGTGTTTCGTTCCAGCAACCAGCGGCTGGTGCGCACGATCCGATAACCGCCCAGGTACGAGTAGATCCATTGGCGAGGTTGGTAGGGGCAGCCCAACAGGAGCGGGGCAAAACTTCGCCCGTCGATCACGTGTCCCTGGGGGATCTCGGCGCCGGCCAGGTCCATCAAGGTGGGGAAGACGTCGCTCAGGTCCACCAGCTCCTGGCGCCGGCCCAGCGGTTTGACCAGCCCCGGGCAATTGACGATCATCGGCACGCGGGCTCCCAGCTCCGTGGGTTGCCCCTTTCCGTTTCCCCCGGTGCCGTTGTCCCCCGTGAAGAAGATCACCGTGCGGCGACGCAGCCCGATCCGGTCGAGGGCCGCGACGATCCGGCCCACCAGTTTGTCCATATATTCCACGTTGGCCTGGAAGTTCGCCTTCGTATGACGGAACTTGTCGGCCCCTGACCTCAGACTGTCCGGGGTAGGCCAGTGCGGTGCGTGCGTCAGGCACATGGGATAGTAAACGAAGAACGGTTCCTCCCGGTGCCTGCGCATGAAGTCGATCACGAAGTCCGTGAAGATGTCGGGGCCATAGTCGTCGGGTTTGGTGGGAACATAGCGGCCGCCATTGACGATCGAAGGATGCCAATAGCGGCTGGTCCGATTGCCCTTGCCCTCCCAGGCGCCGGTGTGCTTCACTCCTTCGGGGAGATTGTGCTTGTACGCCCACATGCAGTACTCATCGAAACCGCACTCGTGGATCAACGTGGGGATCTTTCCACTGAGCTGCCATTTGCCGGCCTGGGCCGTGGCGTACCCGCGCTTCTTGAGCACCTGGGCGAACGTGAGATGATTGGCGATGTCCTCCTGGGGGTCGTCCGGGCGCGGGCCGCCGGGCCGACCGGCGAATTGATAGATTCCGTTGTGGTGGCCGTACTGGCCGGTCATGATCTCCACTCGGGTCGGGTGACAAATGGGCGTGGCGTAGCAGGTGGTGAATTGGACGCCTGTTTCGGCCAGCCGATCCAGATGGGGCGTGCGATGTCGCGGGTGGCCGTAACAGCCCAGCTCCGCCGCGCCCAGGTCATCGGCCATGATCACGATCAAATTGGGCGGCCGCGATTCACCCGCCACCGCGCCGTGGGGCCCGGCCTCGGCCGTCAGGCCAAGAAGCAGTAACCATGCAACACTCGAGCATCGACCACACATCGGCAGTTCCTCCGCTCTGCCCCATCGGCGCTTAGGAAAACATTCCCAGGCCCACCTTAACACGCCTTCAGGCTGCAAGCAAAGGGTGCTGTCCGCCATGTGGGACCGCATTCGGAAGATGGCTGAGTGCTCCTGGAAGCCGAACCCTCTCGGCCCGATGGGGGCTCCGGGGTCACCTAGCCCGCCTCGTCCCCTTCGAACAACCACCGCCGCACATGTTCGGCCACCGCCCGCAGCCGCTGTTGGTCGATCCGCCCCGCATAGGGAGCCGCCGTTCCCCTGGGGGTATGGCCCAGAATCAGGTCGATAGCCGCAAGATCACGGCATCCCTCGGCCACAATGCGGAATGTGTGTCGCAGGGCGTAGAATCCGCGACCTGGCCGGTAGATCCCCAGCCCTTCCTGGAACCGACGAAACAACCGGCACACAGTCTGCGGGGGCATCGGATGGCCCTTCCGGTCGGCGATCACGGTGCTGCGGTTCCTTGGGCCGGTCTGCATAACCTGTTGCAAGGCCTCCACCGTTTCTGGCCACAGCGCACATTGACGGGCCACGCCGGTCTTCGGACGCGGACAGTCGATGCGTCCGCTCGCCAGGTCGACCGCAGAGACACGCAGCCTCACAACATCCGTGTCTCCAAAGCCACCATTGATCCCCAGGAGGATCATCGTTCGCAGAGGCTGGTCCGCCGCCGCCAGCATTCTCTGGATCTCTTCCCGCTGGAACACTCGCGGCTCATTCTCCGCTCTCAGCTTGCGCAGCACGCTCAACGGTGGTCGCTTGAAGGCCGGACCGAATCTGACGGGATGTTCAATCAGGCCCGATTCGTACGCCCATTTGAACACGCCTCGAACGTATTGGACCAGATTGCCCAGTCGCACTGGGCCCACCGTCCTGGCCATGGCCGCCCGCAGGCCGTCAAAATCTTCAGCAGTCAGGTCCGTCACCAGCCGGTCCCGTCCAAGCGCCGCTATGAGCCGCTGGCAGACACCGTGATACTCCCTCCACGTCTTCGGCAGCATCGCGCCGCTGTGGATCATTTTCCGCTTCGCACTCAAGAACCGGTCGGCCAGATACGCCACCGTGAGGCCTTCGACTCTGGGCCGGGGAACCCGGCCGGCCAGCAGGTCGTCTTTCTGCTCCAACCATCGCTGCAGGGCCCCTTGGGGATCCTCCCATGGCCCGAAGTAGTGGAGTTTGCCGCGGACCTTCTTGGCCCATCGTCCGGTGGCGTGGGGGAAGAGCGGAAAATCAGGATGGGGCTTGGAGGGTTTGTTCCTGCGTGCTTTTGGGCCAGATTCTCCCATGGTGACACCTTGGCCGAGCTGAGGGCGGGCCCGGCCACCTGCTGCCGAGGGTCATTGGAGGCTGTATTCAATCTATCCGGGTGTCACAGCAGGTGTCAAGTATCTGCCGCCCGCCCCGACATCATTCGCGAAGTTGGTATTTTCCTCGGCCCATCCTGTTCGGAGCCACGGGTGTTTGAGCGGTTGAAAAGCCTGTATGACCACGCCATTCGTTCCTCGACGGATGGACCCGACCGATCCGGCGTCGGGCCTGTTATTGCGGCCCTTCGGGGGCTACCATAGTGGCTTGAATGGGAGGAAGGGCCCCGGTGGGGGGTTGGCCCCTGTCAGGGGGATGCGTGCACACCGCCCGAGGGGTGGGGTTGTGTTGCCGGCGTGGGGCTTTTGAAGCTGTGGTCGATTGGCGAGGGAGGGCCATGTTTTCCGGGATTGTCGAAGCGCTGGGGAAGGTTGCCGAGATCCGGTCCGAGCCGCCTGGGTGCCGGCTGGTGATTCGCGAACCGAAGATCGCTGCGGCTACGGCGGTGGCCGACAGCATTTCGGTGAACGGCTGCTGTTTGACGGTGGTGGAGACGGACGAGGAGACGATGGCCTTCCAGGCTGGGCCGGAGACCCTGTCGCGGACCAACCTGGGCGATCTGCAGCCGGGCAGCCCCGTCAACTTGGAGCGGGCCTTGGCCGTGGGCGATCGCCTGGGGGGGCATTTCGTGAGCGGCCACATCGATGGGGTGGGGCGGCTGTTGGAGCGTGAGGACCATGGCCAGTGGTCCGATTGCTGGTTCTCCGTGCCCCAGGCCTTGGCGGTTCAGATGGCCCCGAAGGGGTCGATTGCCGTGGACGGCGTGAGTTTGACGGTCGTCCAAAGCGAACCGCAACGGTTCAGCGTGGCCCTGATCCCCTACACATTGGCCGTCACGACCCTGGGCAGCTTGCGGGTAGGCGACAAGGTGAACCTGGAGACGGACATCTTGGCCAAGTACGTGCAGCGACTGATCGAGGCGAAAGGGTGGGATTGGTAGCGCAGCGATGATGGCCCGGAGCAAGTCGGCGAGTCAAACCCGGTCTTTCCTCATGCGCCGGTTTGCCGAGGCGGGGATCCAGCCGCGGACGAAGCTGGGCCAGAACTTTCTGATCGATTTGAACCTGCAGCGGTTGTTGGTGAACTCAGCCGAGCTGGAGCCGTGCGATGTGGTGTTGGAGGTAGGCACGGGGACCGGTTCGCTGACGGCTCAGATGGCCGGGCTGGCCGCCTCCGTGGTAACGGTCGAGTTGGATGCGGACCTGTTCCGGCTGGCCGAGGAGCAGTTGCACGACTTGCCCAACGTGCGGATGCTGCACGCCGACGCGTTGAAGAACAAAAACCGGCTGAATCCCCAGGTGCTGGCGGCCGTGGAGGAGCAATTGGCCGTCGATCCGCGCCGGCGTTTCAAGCTGGTGGCCAATCTGCCCTATCAGGTGGCCACGCCGATCCTGACCAACCTGCTCGCCCTGGAGCGGCCGCCGCGGACGATGACGATCACCATTCAGAAGGAATTGGCCGACCGCATCGTAGCGGCGCCGGCCACCAAGGACTACGGGGCGTTGAGCATTTGGGTGCAGAGCCAGTGTCGGGTACGGATCGTGCGGGTGATGCCGCCATCGGTCTTTTGGCCGCGGCCGAAAGTCAGCTCGGCCATTGTCCACGTCGTGCTCGACGACGCCTTGCGCAGCCGCATTCCCGACCGGGTGTTTTTCCACGGATTCGTTCGGGCCATGTTTTTCCACCGCCGCAAGTTCCTTCGATCGGAGCTCCGTAGCGTGCTGAAAAAGATCGGCAAGGCCGAGGTGGACCGGATCATGGCCGCTCTGGGCCTGGAGGCCACCGCTCGTGCCGAACAGCTCGACGTGGAAACCATGCTGGCGCTGGCCGAGCGGTGCCGGCAGCGCGTGGCGGCGGTAGGGGGGGAGGCGATGTCTGGCGAGAAAGGAGCCGCTTCTGATGCAGTTCATTGAGATGACGGGCAAGACTTTGTTCTCCCTGGACATTGACGGTGGGCCCAGCGTCGAGGAGCTTGAGGCGGCGGGGGTCAATGAGGAAAGCATTGTGCGCGTCAATCGCCAGGGTGATATCGAAGTACGCCGCCGCGATCGCTGGGACGTGATCGGGGGACTGCTGGGCGGTTTTGAAGAGCGGATCAGGGCCGCCACAGGTCTGGATTGGGTGTGAACCGTCCCACGGCGGTGCGGCGGGCGGCCGCTGTGGTCCGTCGATCCCGAGGCGCCGATCAATGGCCGCGCTTGAGTGGCATGAGGTTGACAAGCACTACCCCAGCGGAACGCGGGCGGTCATGGACTTTTCGCTCCGGGCGGCCGACGGGGAGTTGCTCGTACTGGTCGGGCCGTCCGGTGCAGGCAAGACGACGCTGTTGCGGTTGGTCGCTGGCTTGGAGCGACCCACGGGCGGCGGTGTACTGATCGGCGGCCGGCCGGTGGATCGGCTGGCCCCCCATCGCCGGGGCGTGAGCATGGTGTTCGAGCGGCCTGCCCTTTATCCCCACTTGACGGTGGCCGGCAACTTGGCTTTTCCCCTGCGCATGGCCGGGGTGCCGCGGGTTCATCGCGATCGGCGAGTGGCGGAAATGGCCGACATGGTGGGACTCGGAAAGCTGCTGGATCGGCCGGCCGGCCAGCTGTCCGGCGGCCAGCAACAGCGGGTGGCCATCGGCCGGGCCCTGGTGCGCCGCCCCGCCGTCTGCTTGATGGACGAACCCCTGTCCAGCCTGGACCCGCCCTTGCGGGCACAGATCCGAGCCGAAATCGTCCGCCTGCACCAGCGGCTGAATATGACCGTCGTCTACGTGACCCATGACCAGGCCGAAGCGATGGCCATCGGTCAACGGATCGCGGTGCTTTGCCAAGGCCGGCTGCAGCAGGTGGGTTCGGCCAGCCAGCTGTACCGCGAGCCGTGTAACGTGTTCGTGGCGCGGTTCCTGGGAAGCCCCGGGATGAATGTGTTTCCCACGCGATTGCGTCGTCGAGCGGACGGGAGGTGGGCGGTGGAATTGGGCGGCCAGTTATGGGCCCTGCCGGATGAGGTGGGCCAGCGGGCGGGGGATTTGGACAGGCTGGCCCAGGACCGCCTGCTGGTGGGGATCCGCCCCGAGGCCGTCCGAGTCGTGACCGAAGCCCCCGGGGGCCGCTTTTTCCAGGCACGGGTGCAGCGCGTGGAGCAGCGGGGGCATGAGAGCATTGTCTACCTGGATTATCCTGCGGGGACCTTTGCCGAAGGGTTCCCTGGCGAACTCCTCGGCTGGGAGGAAGCCCGCCAACCGCCGCCGCTGGCCGCCCGGCTCCCGGCCGCCCAC
>DQVB01000582.1 GCA_015661985.1 Planctomycetota bacterium
CCATGGGGGCATGACCGAATGGCGGGGCGCGAGGGGCGGTATTGGCAGGAAAGTATAGCCCGCAATAGCGCGCCTGTCGCCCGCCATACCCCTGAATCAGGGGACCGGTTGCGGGCCTTCAAGCGCAGCCCCCTAGGAAGAATCGGGCCTCTGTGTCATACTACTCCGTTTTCGGGGCCGCCCGGTACTGGCGTGGCGCGGGCGCAAGATGTCGTGGTACGGAGGAAATGATGTTCAAGAACCTGAATCCGTGGTCCCTGGGGATCTCCGGGCACCAAAGCGAGATCATCGAGCTGGCCCTGACTTACGGCTTTCGGGGCATAGACGTGGACATTGTGGAGATCGCCCGCCGGGCCCGCAAGAAGGGGATGCCTTATGCGAAGCGACTGATCGCCAGTGCCCGCATGCGCACCGGTTTCCGGGTCGGGTCGTTCACGCTTCCCTGTGACCTGGAGGTGAGCGATGCAGTCTTTGCGGCCGAGCTGGAGACCCTGGCCCATTACGCCGAGGTGGCCGAGGAGATCGGGTGCACGCGTTGTGTGGTGCGGCTGGCGCCGGCCGGTGATCAGCGCCCCTATCACGAGAACGTGGAATTCCACCGGCATCGGTTTGCGGAGATCTGCAAGGTCTTTCAGCCTCGGGGCATCTGGCTGGGCGTAGGCTTCCGGGCCAGCCGTCCCCTACGGGAAGGGCATGCCTTCCAGTTCGTCCACGACTTGAGCGGTCTGCAGATGTTGGTCAACATCGCCGAGGTGCCCAACATCGGCATCTGGCTCGATCTGTGGGATCTGCACGTCTCCGGCGGATCGGTGGAGGACATCCAGCAGCTGAGGCCCGAGCAGGTGGTGGCGGTCCAAGTGGCCGATTTGCCCGAAGAAGTCGCCTTGGAGGAGGTGACCGAAGCGGAGCGTTTGCTGCCCATGGCCACCGGGCGAGTTGACTGCGCGGGGATGCTGGTGGCCTTGTCTCAGATGGGGTTCGGGGGCCCGGTCACCCCCGCTCCGGCCAAAGGGACGCTGCAAGCCACACGCCGCGATCCGATCGTGCGTGAAACGTCTGCGGCCATGGACAAGCTGTGGGAAGCGGCCGGGCTGAGTCCCCAGACCAGACGGTCTGCGGTCGCCAGCGGCAACTGAGCGTTCCGCCCTGGTGGCCGGCCGCAAGGCCGCTTTCTGCGATCTCCGGGATCTTCGGACCCGAGCTACCTGGGTGCCGCCCGCTCGACCAACTCCGCGCCGTCGTTGGCCCGCACCACCACAGATCGCACGTCGGGCGACTGGCGGTCGACGAAGACCTTCCGGCAATCGCCGCGGAACGTGTTGTTCTCGATCACGATGTCGGCCGCCTTGGGAAGCACGCGGATGACGGCGTCCTGGCTGGCTGTGGTGATGAACAGGTTGTCCGCTACGCGATAGTTTTCCGCGCGCGGCGTGTTCGACGGGTCGTGCCGGGACTTGTTGATCATGATTTCGCCGTCCAGCTGGCCGTGATCTTTGCGGCCGTTGTGGCGGAAGATGTTTCCCGTGACGACCAGGCCGATCGATTCGGGGGCCCACAAGCCTTCGCGGCCGCTTCCTTCGATGACGTTGTTGACCAGGTTGCAGTAACGAGATCCCCGTTCGATGGTCACACCCCGCGATCCGTTCGCGCGGATCAGGTTGTTCGCCGCCAGGACATACTGGCACGTTTCGATGAAGTAGCCGCCCATCTGACTGCCGCTCACTTTGTTGTCCACAAAGCGGCCTTCGTGGCACCGATAGAAATGCGTGCCGTCGGACCGCGAGTCCTCCAGCGAACAGCCGCGGACCACGAAATTCCGCACAAAATAGAAGGCCACGCCGCCCTGGTCTTCGCGCACGCTGCCCTTTACGGGGCCCATGCCGGGTTCCAAGTAGTCGATATACTTGTTGCAGCAGTTGCGGATCAGCACGTTCTCCACCCACACGTCTTCGATCATTTCGTGTTCGCCGGGCCCGAACAGGCCGATGCCGTTGCTGGACAGATCATGCAGGTACATGTCCCGAACTCGGATGCGTGCCGATCGACCCTTGATACGTATCCCCGCCACGTTCACGCTGTCGGGCCATCGGTGGCGCTGCCCGGCAACCTCGCCGCCCAAAAAGGTGACGTCGGTCACATCCTGTGCACAGAAGGCTTGGCCATCCTGGCGGATTCTTTCACTGAGTCGGAACACGGCGCCGTGCATCAGCAGCGTGGAGCCGGAAGGCACGCGCAGGCCCGTCGGGTCGTCCAGCCGGTAGACCATGGGCGGAAAAACGAGAGCCCGACGCGTTTGGGCGGCCACATCCAGGGCCTTCTGAATCGCCGCTTGATAGCTGACTGACCCGTCCACCACATAGCCGGCCGGCAGAAAGTCGGTCACCTGGAGCACACCAGGCCCGCGGGACACCGCCTGCTCGCCGGCAAGCCCAACGGCGACCCAAAAGAGCACACAAAGCACCCCTGCGGCCGCCAGATGAACCGCCCGGTGACCGGCCTGCGCCGGAAAGAGCAACTGCCCACGCATCGATTCCATCTCCTTCAATTCCTTCGTCGGCCCGCCAGCCGACCGCAGTACTTCGTTCCGCGCTGGGCTGAGGAGCAACTATCGCCGGCCGTCCAACGGCGGCCTCAGTCTACGGGCCTCACGGGGGGCGGTCAACGACCTGAAGTCCACGCCGCATAACAAGAGCCTGCTTTGAAAACTTCATCCGGGCGCTGTCCGCGCACCCTCCGGACCCTGCACACACGCTGACCGACCGTCTCCGACGTCGGCCGAGACGGAGCTTTGCAAACACGCTCTAAGTTCGGGTCGTGCCCATATTTTAGCAGTTCTCAGGGCGGTTGGGAGGCCCCGAGGGGTTTGCTTGACGGGCCGGCAGGGGCGGGAATCGCTTGGTGCAGGCAAGTCGCGCCGCCATTAGCCGGCCATGCTGAGGATTTGGGTGATTTGGGCAGTTGCTTTTTTCAGGCGTCCGGTTCTCGGAAACAGGTCTCGCAATTTTTCCTCAAAGCTTTGCCGCCGCAGCGTGGTGAGCATGTCGGCGAACGAGGGACCTCCTCTCTGCCGGTACCAGGGCCGATCGGGGAATTGTGGACGGCGACGGCCTTTCCGATGAAACCGGGCGACAATCAGGCTGTAGAGCACCAACGCCATCGGTGCCGTAGACCGCCAGTCTCCGTTTGCCGCAAAAGGTATCGTCCGGCGTCAGGAAGACGGTTCCCTTGGAGGCGAAGATGCTGACCGATAACTTGGCCGACACGCGCGACAAGTGGTCCAGGTTCCGGACGTACCGGCTGAAGAAGCCGTGGTAACTTGAAAAGTGCCCTCGACTTGTCGAACCGCCGGTGAGGATCAGGTCGGTCACGTAGCGATGCCGGTGCGAGAGGACCCATCCGGTGAGCATGGCGACAAACGACGCAAAGGAGGGCTTGGTGAAGATGCAGCGAAACGCCTGGCGCAATTGGTTGAAGCTTGGCGTGAAACCCAAGGCCCGGCTTCCGGCCAGTCAGGGGAAACAGCCGGCCCGTCAAAAGCGGAAATTACCCCGAACCCGGCTTGGAGGCCCATATCATTTTCTCGTGAACCATATCCCCAAACGGGTTGCTCAGAAGGGCAAAACTGGAACTGAGCGGGTTTACACTGCCGTTTCGCTCTGGTAACCTTGCTCGCGGTGACACGCAGCCACAGGTCCCACGGATTCCGCGGCCCACATGATGGGGCCGCCCTCACTTTCACGGCGCTCTATCAGGTCTGTTGACGGGTGTTGATCGGCTTCCGACGACAGGGGCGAAAAGCGAAAAACGCGATAATCCCTCGGATCGTAGGGTTTTTTGGGGTCTGTTCGAGAGGCCTGTTTGCGGTTCAGCGTCGTCCCCCTATGCGATCAGGTCGCGGGATCGATACCGGAGGTGTAGCGATGGGCTGTAGAACGTTGGCTGGGGTGCCGGCCCTGTTGGGTTTGGCCCTTTTGCTGGGAACTGTCAGCGCGCGGGGCGAAGGGGCGGCGGATGAGCAGATGGTGTTTATCCCGGCGGGCGAGTTTCTGATGGGAACCGGCGCCGAGGAGGCGGACCGGTTGGCGCAGGAGTACGACGTGCACCCGTCGCTCTTCGCCACTGAAGTGCCCCAACGCAAGGTTTACGTCAAAGCCTTCTGGATCGACCGCTATCCGGTCACCAATGCCCAGTACCAGAAGTTCGTGGACGAGACGGGACATCGGCCGCCGCCGGCTTGGCATGGTGCGACGTGTCCGGAAGGGCTGGAGGATCATCCGGTCGTGACGGTCAACTGGCACGATGCGGCGGCGTACGCGCGCTGGGCCGGCAAGCGGCTGCCGACCGAAGAGGAATGGGAAAAGGCGGCGCGCGGCACCGACGGGCGGGTGTATCCATGGGGCAACCAGTGGGTTGAGGGGGCGTGCCTGCCCGACGACGGTTCCTCGCCGCAGCTCGGCCTGCGCACCACGCCCGTCGGGCTGTTCTCGGCGGGAGCCAGTCCGTACGGCGTGATGGACCTGGTGGGCAACGTGGCCGAATGGACGTCGAGCTATTCGCAGCCGCCGAACGCCGAACGCGGTTGGGCCTGGTACGTGGTCAAAGGCGCGGCCAACGCGCACAGTCTGCGGTGCTTCTTCCGCTGTGCGGCTCGCCAGTTCTCGGCCCACAGCAGTCGCTGGCACGTGTGGCTGGGCTTCCGCTGCGCGCGGGACGCTGCGCCGGGCG
>DQVB01000373.1 GCA_015661985.1 Planctomycetota bacterium
CGGGCCGGCACAACGGGCCCGCCCGCCAACTGCGGCCGCAGGCACTACCTTCCCTGGTACCCTGTCGCGCAAGCTTCGTCAAGCCCGGGGGTCGCGCCGGGCGATGCCTTCGGCCGTGCCGCTCGCGGTCCGGCGTCAAGATCGGAAGGCGCTTCCTGGTCGCTCTGTGGGCGGTTAAGATGACCCGGGGGAACCGCTGGCACAAGACAAGGCCGGACAAGCGTGGCCATGGGGCAAAGCCGGGCTTGTGGGCCCCGGCCATACGGATTCCGACACAGGGAGACGGTCATGAACCGATGCATATTGAAGGCGTGCGTGCTGGCCCTGGCCTGGACTGCGTCTTGTTGTCCGTATCGAGTCACCGCCGGTGAGAGCCCGATCCTGTACGCCCCGGACATTGTCGGTGCCGGGCGGATCTTCCTGGTGGCGCTCAAGGTGGCGCCCTCCGCGCCAGAAGTGAAGGTGACGGTGACCGATTGCGCCGTGCTGTTCGACCGCACGCCGCTGGGGGCCGACGCGGAGATGCGCAAGTTCTATTTCCGAGCGGTCAAGCCGACGCCGCGATCGGAAATCCGCTTCGCACTGCCTTCGGGCGATGTGGTGGTGCCCATTACGATCTGGTCGTTCGATGACCTGCGGGCCTTTCGGAAACTGAAAGATGTACAGCTGCCGCGACGCTGGCCGCTGGGCGAGCCGCTCCAGGAGCTGAAAAAGCGCCAGATCTACCCGACCGGCGCCGAATCGAAAAAGGCGGACGGCTCGGCGAGCGGTGGGTGGCTGGATCTCTCCGACGACGACATCTGGGCCATGCAACCGGACAGCACCATCCCGCGCTGGCATTGGACCAACATCGTGCACGGCTGCCCGATCCACGGTCGGGAGATCTATCGCCAGCGGGCGTACTATCCGTGGATTATGTCGGCCGAGTTTCCCTGGCGTTGGAAGATCCGCTGCCCGGTCGGCGGCGAGGAGTACCCCTCGAACGACTTCGGCGCCGGCGACATGACGAGCGGCCCTTTTCCCGATGACGGGATCGGCGGCGGCTGCCCGTACGAGGGGCACAGATACGGGTTCATCGCCGAGCTGTGCCAGTTCTACTGCCGGCGCATGATGTTGGTCGCCCCGGAATGTGCAGCCGCATACGTGCGCACGGGCGATCGGCGTTATGCACACAAAGCCCTCGTGGCTCTATGCCGGTTGGCCGTCGAATACGCCTACCTGGCCACGATGACCCATCACCGGCATCGGAACAACGTCCGGCAGGTCGAGCGGCTTGGCCAGAGCCGGTTCGCTGAAGGACCGTTCCTGCGCCGGAGCGGGTTTACCACGTACCCGATCGAGCAGCCCGGGCAGCTCATCAGCCACGCCCTGGCCTACGACCGCATCTTCCCGGTCATCGACCAGGACGAAGAGATCATCCGGTTCCTTCGCCGCAAAGGCTTCGATGTCGAGACGCACGAAGACGTGCGCCGGTTCATCGAGGAGAATCTTTTCGCCGTCTGGATGCAGGGGGTCATGGACGGGGCGTGTTCCAGCAACGAGCCGCGGGAGCAGGAGGCGATCCTCCAGGCAGCCCTTGTATTGGACTACCAGCGAGGCACGGATTTCATCGATTGGCTCTACGATGGCGGCGGGCGCATGCGCGTATTCGTGCCAAACGACTACTTCCGCGACGGGTCGCCGTACGAAGCGACCGGCGGGTACAATTCGATCCACGTCACGGGCCTTCCGCCGGTGGTCGATGGCATGGAGGAGCTCCGACGGCTGCGGGCGGAGCTGTACCCCGAGTCGCGGTATCCGCGATTGAGCACCATCCGCCGTTACCGGCACATCTTCGACTTCTGCATGGACACGGTGACGATCGACCGCACGTATCCGCAGATCGGCGATAGCGGCACGTGGCCTTCGTACGAAAAGCTGCCCAAGATCACGTGGCACAGCGCAAGCGCCGCGGCACTGGAGCATGCCTATCGGCTGTTTGGCGACCCCAAGTTCGCCTGGGCCCTGGCGAACTCGCGCGGCTGGCGCCCGTCGCAGAACTTCCCGTTCACGCGTGACCAGATCGAGCGGGAAGCGGCCAAGTGGCCCGACGACTGGAACGACGCGAGCGCGCTTTTCGACGGCTACGGGATCGCCATCCTGCGCAGCGGTTCGGGCGATGACAAGCGGGCGCTGTGGATGCGTTACGGCCGGGCCCGCTCTCACGTGCAGGACGATCTCATGGACATCGGGCTCGACGCCTATCAGGGTGTGCTACTCAGCTCGATGGGCTATCCTCGCAATTGGAACTACTGGGAGCGTTCATGGGCCACGCACATCGTAGCGCGACAGATTCCGTTCGTGCCCATGACGGCCCAGGCCCAACTGTTCGGCGAAGCCGGGCCGGTGGGCGTGTTCGAAGCCCGCGCCCAGGCATTGGTCGACCGCGTCAGCAGCGGCCAAGGCTACCAGCTGCCGCCGGACCAGTGGCAGCGGCGGCTCGTCGCTCTGATCGACGTTGGGCCCAAGCGATTCTACTGCGTTGACTTCTACCGCATCTGCGGCGGCCGGGATCATTGGTGGGCCTTCCACTGCCAGGAGGGCGACTTCCGTACTGGCGACATCAAACTCATACCGCAGGAAGGGGGGACGCTGGCCGGCCCCGATGTGCCCTACGGCGACCCGGAATGGCTGAAGGCCAACGGATGCAGCCACGGCGTCTACGGCTGGTCCGGACCGATGTTCCCGTTCGCCCATCTTTACCATGTTCGGCGCGGCACGCCCGCCGGACCCTGGTGGGCCGATTGGAATCTGAAAACAGGTCACGGGTTGCATCTGCGTCTCACCGTCGTGGACGCGGACGGATCCGAAGTGAACATCTGCGACGGCCGCGCACCGGCGGGCGGGCCGTACGAAATGAAGTGGATCATGTTGCACAACGAGGCTGAACCGCCGGCGCGCACGCAGGTGGTGACCCTGATCGAGCCGTACTTGGGCCAGCCGGCGATCCGGCAGGTGCGGCCGCTCGAACTATCGGGCGACGACGAACAAGGCTTCGCGGCGCGGGCGTGCCAAGTCGACACCGACGAGTTCGTGGATACGCTGCTCTTTTCAGCCGATGCCAAGGTCCGGCGCCGGGCCGACGGCGAATGGCGCTTTGCCGGACGGTTCGGTTTCTTCCGCGAACAGAAGGGCGTCCCCGTGGCGATCACGCTGGTGGGCGGCACCGAGTTGTTCAAGGGCAAATACGGCCTGCGGCTGGAAGAACCGGAATACCGCGGCAAGATCGTGGCCGCGGACCGATCACGCGATACGATCAACATCGCCCCCGCGCCGTCGAACCCTGCGGCCATGATCGGCCAGACGGTTTTCATCACCAATGAGCACCGCCGTATCGCTTACAACGTTTTGGAGGCCAAGGCAGCGCCCGGTGGCGTCCAATTACGGCTCAACTGGGACTCACGGATCGGCATCGGCCGCGCAACGGGCGTCGCCGATCACCGCGTTTTGACCGACACGCCATTCACGCTGCAGGGATACCGCTACTATCACGGGGCTTGGCTGACCAATGCCGACCAAACGGCCACCTACCGGATACTGGGGGTACGCAGCGGCCGGGCCGTATTCCTGGACGCAGAGAAACACCCGGACGCGACGGCCGGACGTCTGGCGAGCGAGTTCCCCAAGGGTTCCTGGTTCGCCATCCACGACTACGGCGTGGGGGACGAAGTGGTCTGGCCCTATACCGTGAGCCTCACGTTGGAAAAACCCGGCCGATACCGTTTGGAGGCACCGGGCCCTGTAGAGGTCGAGTTACCAAGAGGCAGCTCCATAACGCACGACTAGTTCCGACGGATAGATGAACAGGCCGGGGGCGGTTGCGCGATGCTTGTTGGAGGTATTGCCATGGTGAACTCGAATCGAAGACGGTTTCTCAAGCGGGCCGGGGCGCTGGTGTCGGCCGTGCCGCTGGCCTGCGGGGCGCGGGCCTCGAGGGCTGCCGGCGCCAACGAACGGATCGTGGTGGGGGTGATCGGCTGCGGGGGTCGAGGCACGGGGCTGGCCAAGATCTTCAGCCAGCAGCCGGACGCTGAGGTGGCCTACGTGTGCGACCCGGACCAGCGGCGGGTCGAGCGGGCCAGACAGGCGGCCAGTGCCACGCACGCGGTGGCCGATATGCGACGGATCTTCGACGACAAGTCGGTCGACGCGGTGGTGATTGCCACCTGCGACCACTGGCATACGCCGGCGGCGCTTTTGGCCGCCCAGACCGGTAAACATGTCTACGTGGGAAAAGCCCTGCTCGCACAATGTGCGCGAGGGCCGGCTGCTGGTCGAGGCGGCCTGTAAGTACAGCGTGGTGATGCAGCACGGCACGCAGACCCGCTCGAGCCGCGGGGCGCGAGAGGCCATGCAGATGCTGGCCGACGGCGTGATCGGCCAGGTGCTGGTGGCCAAGCACGTCAACAGCCAGAAGCGAGCGAGCATCGGGCGGCAGAAGCCGTCACAGCCGCCCGAGTATCTGGACTACGACCTGTGGGTCGGCCCCCGCCGAGTGGCGGCCCTATCAGTCCAACCTCGTGCACTATCACTGGCACTGGTTCCACAATTTCGGCACGGGCGATATCGGCAACGACGGGGTGCATGGGATCGACGTGGCCCGCTGGGGCCTGGGCACGGAGACGCACCCGAGTTTCATCTCCGGCTACGGGTCGAAGCTCTACTTCGACGACGACCAGGAGTTTCCCGACACCTATGTGATCACGTACGAGTACGCCGGGGACGGCAAAGCGGGCCGGAAGAGGCTACTCAGCTACGAGCAGCGGATCTGGTCGCCGTACCGGCAGGATGCCGAGGGGAGCAGTATTTTCTTCTGCGGGACCGAAGGCATGATGACGCCAGGTGGGGGCCGCGTGCGCATCTACGGACCGAACAACAAGCTGCGCCAGGAACTCGACTATTCGCTCACCCCCGGCGTCCACCAGCGCGATTTCCTCGACGCCATCAAAGACCCGAGCCGCCGGGTGAATGCCGACATCCTGACCGCTCACTTGTCTTCCTCCCTGAGCCACCTGGGCAACGTGGTGGCCCGCGTGGGCCGTTCCATCCGGCTCGACCCGCAGACGGAACAGGTCGTCGGCGATGAGGAGGCCAACCGGCTGCTGGACCGCCGATACCGCGAAGGCCACTGGGCCGTGCCGCGCGGCATCGAGCTCGGATGACCCGTCCCGCGATGGTGTGCCCGAACGTGCGGGCAGGGCATCGACCGTTTCCCGGGCCGATGCGGTCAAATCGCGTAGATGATCCGCCCGTGGTGCTGGGCCCGTGAGATGCGTTCGGTGGCGTAGAGGCCGGCCAGGACGAATTCGACGCAGCTGGCACGGACGGCCGGGTCGCTGGAGGCGTTCACCTCGAACGCCTTCTCCCACGCCGGTGGCACGCGTTTGAGCCGTTCCGCGTAGAGGGTGGAGGGGAGCATATCGCCCACTTCGATCTTCACGCCGCGAGCGAAGATATGGGCGATCTCTTCCAGTCCGTGGCGCTCGACGTATTCGTTGAACACGTCGCGTATGGCTTCAGCCATGATGGCATCCACCACTTGGCGTTCGGACATCTGGTGGCTGGACATCATGTCCAGTTCGAGTTTGCCCAGCGAGGAGGCGTAGAGGTGTCCCAGGTCGCTGATGCGGGGCACGGCGGGCCTTTCGCCCAGCACGATGCCCCGCTGGCGTGCGCTGGCCACCATGGCCCGGTAGTTGGCGATGCTGAACCGGGCGCTGACGCCCGACTGTTGGTCCACGTACTTCGAGCGGCGGGCCACAATGCTCATCTGTTCGATGATTTCCCTCATGAAGTAGGGGACTACCACGGGGTACGGGCCGCCCAGGTCGATCCCTGCCTCTTGTTCCATGATCTCGATCCCCAGCTGACGGTCGCGCGGATAATGCGTATGGATCACCGACCCGATGCGGTCTTTCAACTGGGGAATCACCTTGCCGCTGCGGTTGTACGTGGCCGGGTTGGCCGAGAAGAGGATCAGCACATCGATGTCGAAGCGGATGGGGTAGCCGCGGATCTGGACGTCGCGCTCCTCAAGGATGTTGAACAGGCCGACTTGGACCAGCTCGTCCAGCTCGGGCAGCTCGTTGACGGCGAACACGCCGCGGTGCATCCGGGGAATGAGCCCGAAGTGCAATGCTTCTTCGGCCGACATGCTGGTTCCGCTGGCCAGTTTGGCTGGATCGATCTCGCCGATCACGTCGGCGAACTTCGTGCCCGGGGCCAGCCGTTCGGCGTAGCGCTGCTCGCGCGCCCACCAGGCGATGGGCACTTCCTCTTCGGGCGTTTCGGCCACCAGGCGTTTCCCGGCGGCGGTGATCGGCCGGCAGGGATCTTCGTGAACCGGCACGCCGGGCAGGTCCAGATAGGGGATCTCCTCGTCCAGGAAGCGGACGAGCAATCGCATCAACCGGCTTTTCGCCTGGCCCTTCTCGCCCAAGAACAACATATCGTGGCCGGCCAAGATCCCGATGTTGATATCCGGGATCACCGTCTCGTCATAGCCAATGA
>DQVB01000403.1 GCA_015661985.1 Planctomycetota bacterium
CATTGGAACAAGAGCAATTATCACGCGCCCTCGGCTGCCGGCATCCCGCGCAAGCTCCGGGTGATCTACACCCCGGCACGCTGGAACCCGCCGCGCCTGACGCGGCTTGAGAAGGGGCTCGCCTATCGAGCGCGATTGGTCAACCCCAGCACGGGCGATGTCGTGCCGTTCGGCACGCTTCGAGCGGACGACAGCGGCGAGTGCCGGCTCGGCCACTTTCCCGAGCAGCGCGACTGGGTTATCGTTCTGGAATGCTGAGGGCAGTGGGCGAGCAACGCTGCTCGCCCGCCGCGGCCGGTGAACCGGGAGGCAACGGGTCTTTTTTGCCGTGGGGAGGTCGAGGATGATACGCGGGCTGGGACTTGTCTTGTCGCTTTGCTTTCTGCCGACATGGTCGGCCCAGGAGCCGCCGGCCGGTCAGCAAACAAAACCGGAAATGGAACGCCTGGTCCTCGACGACATGGAAGACGTTTCGGACTGGTACAACGGATCGCCGATCGAAACGAAAATCTCGGCCGATACGGCGCATGTGAAAGAGGGCCGACGGGCGCTGAAGTTTGCCAATCGCGTCGATCACACGCAAGGCGAAAAGAATTACCCAATCGGCTGGCCGCGTACGGGGAAAGACCTGGCTCGAAAAGGACCGCTCACCGATTGGACCGGCTATGACTTCTTCGAGTGCTGGATCTATGCCGACACGAACCGCGAGAAGCTGCCGGACACGCCGCTCAGCGTCGGTTTCTATCATTCCGGTCCCAAGCGCAGCACCAGCTTTCGGCTCAAAGAGGTCCGCAAGGGCACCTGGCGGCACATCGTGATCCCGATCGAGAAGTTGGCGGCGCCGGCGGACGTGCGCCGCGTCCAGTTCAACATCTCCGAATCGAACTACAAGCACGGCGATCGCGTCGATTTCTGGATCGACGACATGGTGCTGACCCGGTACCGCCACCCGGTGATCGGGCAGTTGGAGCCGGTGCGACGGCTGCTCTACACGAACGAACGCGTGATCCGAGTGACGTACGCCTTGCAAGGCTTCCGAGGCGACCGGCCGGTGCCGGCGGTGTTGCAGGTCGGGCGCGACGCACAATCGGCGGTCCAAACCGTGCGGGCTTCGCTCCAGCAGCGTGGCGAACTGGCCCTCCGGCTCCAGAAGCCGCTGCCCGCCGGAACCTACCGCGTTGAACTGACACTGACCGATGCGGACGGCCATGTCCTCGACCGAAAGGAAACCTCGTTCCGCGTCATCGATGGGCCTTTTTGATCAGGAACGACACGATGAAGAGTTCGAAAGGGGCGCCGGCCTGGGCGCGCTGCGTGTGCCGGGCATTGGCTCTGCTCGTGATCTCGACGCTGTTCGTCCGCGCGGCGGCCGCTGAAGTTTTCCTGTTCGACATGGGCTCGGGCGAATCGCCGTTGCGCGACGGATTCACGCGAGTCACGGCACGCTCGACCTACGAGAAAAAGCGGGGCTTCGGCTGGAAACACGGAAACGGGCTGCGCGAGCATGTCAAGCACTACAGTCGCAAGTGGACGTTCAACGAGAGCCGGGGGCGCAAGCAGCCGCCGCCCATTTACACGAACGAAATCACGTGCGACACGATCTTCAGCCGCGAGCCGAACGAGTTCCTGATCGACCTGAAGCCGGGCGATTACACGGTCTACGTGCTCTGCGGCCGCAGCGCCGGTTCCCGGGCCGAGTATCACGACTTCGATATCCTTGTCGGCGGCGATGGCAGCGGCGATCGCGCGACGGTCAAGATCCCGGGGCCGTACCGGTTCGAGCAACGGCGCTTGAACGTGACGCTGCGAGGCCGGCAACTGGCCGTCCGATTCGAGCCTCGCACGGATTGGCTGGTGGCTTGCCTGGTCGTTTTCCCGGCGACCGGTCCCTCGCACATTCCCGGCCGCGATCTCCAGGTGCCTGCGATGCTGGAGCAGCTCCAGCGCGAAGTCTACTTCCTGCCGCCGGACGTGGCCGAGCAATGGCACGAGACGAAACATGTCGAAACTCGGCCCATGCCGCCATTCAGCCGGCGGGACCGCGATCGCGGGTACGCGGTGTTCGCGCGCCATTGGTCCGAGGTCATTTATCCGAACACGGCGCCGAGGCCGGAGGAACTGGATCCGGAGCTGAAACTCTTTGCCGCCTGGGACGAATACGAGCCGGTGACGTTCACCGTCCGCCCGTTGCGCGACTTGCGCGACGCCGAGGTCCACGTCTCGGACCTGCGTTGCGGCGATGCGGTGATCCCCGCGCGCGACATCGATTGCCGCAGCGTGCGTTACATGCTGGTCCGGCCGAACTACTCCAGTTTCTTCTCCTACCACATCGCGCCGGATGTGCTGGAACGATGCCGTCCGATGGACCTGTCCGCCGGTCGCAACCAGCGGTATTGGCTGACCGTGCACGTGCCGCCGGACGCGCCGCCGGGCGTCTACCAAGGCACGATCACATTCCGCGCGGCCGACACCCCGCCCGCTCGACTGCCCATCCGGCTGCGCGTCCTGCCGATCCGGCTGCAGAAGAACCCGCACCACATCTACGGCATGTACTATCGCGACCCGCTGCGATATGTGAGCGACCGCAACCACCCGGTCGCCAACGCCTATTTCCGCCGCAAGGCGGAACTGGAGCGGCAGGACATGGTCGCTCACGGGATGAACTCGCACATCTCCAGCGTCAGCGGCTTGGAACGCGACGAGAACGGAAACTGGACCATGGACGGCACGGAAACGGAACGCCGCATCGCGCTGGACCGCAAGTACGGCCTGGCGAGCAAACCGCTGGTCGTGAGCCTTCCGGTCACGTGGTGGTACTCGCGGCTGGTCGATCCGAAAGGCACGGGCAGTCACCTGCGGCTCGTGCGCTCGGACGTGCCGCAATCGTTCTTCGACGAAGTGACCAAGATGGTCCGGGCCGTCGAGAAGGAAAAGAAGAAATACGACTGGCCGGAGTTCCTGTACTATCCCATCGACGAGCCGGGCCGGCACGAGGCGGCGGTGAACTTCATGGTCGGCGTGCTCAAAGCGATCAAGCGCGTGCCGGGCGTGCGCACCTACGTGACGGCCGACCCGACGCACGAGCAGTTCCAGCCCATGTGGCCTTACGTCGACGTGTGGTGCTGCCAGCCCTTTGTGTACGACTACGACACGATTCGGCGCCTGAGCCGCGAGAAGGGCATCGAGTTCTGGTGCTATCCGAACCACATCGCAGGCGAGAACGACCACACGCCGGTGCGCGGCGCGCGTATGACCTGGGGCTTCGGGTTCTGGAAATCCGGTTTCCGCACGCTCACCCCATGGATCTACCAGGCCGATATCGGCGACCCGTGGAACTACCTGGACGGCACGGCCATGGATTTCATGAACCGATCGACGCCCGACGGTGAGCCGATTCCCGTGACGCTGTGGGAAGCCTACCGCGAGGGCATCGACGACGGCCGCTACATTTACACGCTCGAGCAACTCGTCGACGAATCCAAGAAACGCGGCGGGCGCGCGGCGGAACTCGCCCGGCAGGCCGCAAAGGAATTGGCCTTTGTCTGGGATGCGATCGTGGTCCAGGAAAAATACAAGTACGACGGCCTGTGGAGCGGCCGCGACTTCGATGCCTGGCGCTGGCTCTTGGCGTCGCAGATTCTGCGGTTGCTGGAATCACTAGAACGGGAATAACGCAACCGACAAGAGGGATGGCGCCGGTCCGGCGCGCGGCGCGTCGGTCCCTCGTCTCCCTTGCGTCCTTTTGCCGACGAGTTCCTCGAGGAGTTCCCCGAGCGAGGGGCCTTGCTTTCGGGCTCGTGACTCGGGAAGGAGATGCATTGCTTATGATCCCGACGAACCGACTCCGTGGTGTCGTCTGCCGAGTGTCATCGGACCGGTCGTGGATGACGGCCGCCGCTGCGTGGGGCCTGGCGGTTGTCCTTGCGTTGCGGTCGGAGGCGGCCGAGCGGACCGACTGGTTGGCTCGGGCCGGTTGGGGCGTGATGACGCACTACCTGGCCGCGCCGCCCAGCTCCGCCGGAGGCAAAGAGGTGACGGCCGAGATGTGGAACCGACAGGTCGATGCCTTCGACGTCGAATTTTTCGCCAACCAGGTGGCCGCTACCGGCGCCCGGTACGTGCTGTTCACGATCGGCCAGAATTCCGGGCATTATTGCGCACCGAACGCGACCTACGACAAGCTGGTCGGAATCCGGCCCAGCAAATGCTCGCGGCGCGACCTGATCGCCGATCTGGCCAAGGCCCTGAAACAGCGGGACATTCGACTGATGGTCTATTTGCCGAGCGGGGCTCCGGCGGCTGATATCGTGGCTCGCAAGAAGCTCGGCTGGCGCTGGGGACGCAAGGGCGGATGGCAATTGCCGGGGGAGCCGGTGGGCGGGCGCCTAGCCGAGTTCCAGCGATGGTGGGAGGC
>DQVB01000688.1 GCA_015661985.1 Planctomycetota bacterium
CCCCGGCACCCCTGGGGGAAAACCTGCCCGGCCAAAAGAAATCGACCGACCAACCGCGCCCCGAACCGCCCGAGGAAAAGCCGGAAGCCCGATCACCCAGCGTCAGCCCTCGCCAATCCGACTCGCGTGGCCAAGCCGATGGTGACCAATCCGGCGGCGGCCAACAGGGCGGGGGACAACAGGCAAACCAGGCCGGGCAAGGCACCCCGGGCAGCAATACGCCAGCCGACCAGGGCGGGGCGGTCTCCAGTGAGCAAGGGCCAGGCGCCACCGGGCCTGAAGCCGGGGACCAGGTTCCCGCTGGCCGGCCGGCGGGCCGGCCTGAAGGGCAGAGGCCGCCCGATGGATCGGCCGCAGGTCGACCAGGCGAGGGCCAACAGCCCGCCGGCACACCAGCCTCCAGCTCACCAAGCGATCCGGCCGCCGGCAAACCGGCTGAGTCGGGCCAGCCCAGCGGCCTGCCCCGGCAAGCGGACACAGCGGGCCAGACGCCCGGTCGCACTCAACGAGTCCCAGGCGGCGGCGGGGCCAGCGGCCCCAGCGGACCGGCCGCACCCTCGCCACCCCCGGTGCCGCCTACCCCGGATCAGGGCAACCTCGAGTACGCTCGCAGACAGACCGAATTGGCCCTCCAGCACCTCCAACAGCAGCTGGCCAACAAGGAGCCCGAAGTGCTCCAGCGACTGGGTTGGACGCGCGAAGACGCCGAAACCTTCTTGCGCAAATGGCAGCAGATGAAACAGGCAGCCGCCCAGCCCGGCCCGGAGGGCGAAGAGGCCAAACGCCAACTGGAAGAGGCCATCCGCGGCCTGGGCCTCCGCCCCCGTGGCACCCGATTGGAAAGCGATTTCGTGAAACGCCATCTCCAGCGCGTCCGCGACGCACGCCGTTTCGACCCGCCGCCGGAATGGGCTGAGCTGGTCAACGAATACAAGAAATCGCTCGGCGGGCCAAACGATGTCAATCAGCCCCGGTGATCCCTCAATCGGCCTTGAGCTGTCCTCAGTGAACCTTTGCCACCAGCGCCACGGCAATGAGGGCTATCCCCGGCCACCTTCACTCCCTTCGTTTCCAAGCACCGGCTGGGAAGGAGATGCTACGGAGCTTGCGCACCAGAGGAGGTCGATGCCGGCCGTTGCCGTAGGGCCTCCGGGTGGAACCGGATCGCTGCGCGCCTTGGGGCCGACTCAAACCAGAAACACGAAATAGAGAGCCAAGGCCAGCCCGAGCAGGGCCAGCGTTACCATCACGGCGATGGCCCGGCCAGTGATCGGTTCGTCCTCATTGGACCTGGCTGGCTCCACTTCGTATCCGTCCTCGAACTGGTGTCCGCACCATTCGCAGAGCCGCGGGAACCGGGGCACAAACGGCTCGTCACATGTGGTGCAGAGAACCAGCTCTGGCCGTCGCCCGTCGGCACGGTCCTCCCCCGGAACGGAACCGATCGCTCCCACAGGCTCACCGGCGGGCTTCTGTTTATCCAGCTCAGGCTGTCCGGTCGGGCAAGGGGACGTACCGCATCCGCACCGTCCCATCGAAGGCGGCTGAACCTGGTCCGCCGCAGCGGGTTCAGGCGGATCGGCCAGCGGGAAATCGGTACCGGAAGTTTGGCAAACGGGGCAGCGGGTCAAGCGCCGCGCGCCACAGCTGGGGCAACACGGCCATGCGCTTTGGCCGCGATCCATGGTTCCAACATCCTCGCTTGCTCTGAACCTGCCGTGCCCACAAACCGAGCTGCTGGCTTGGGCTGCAACCTCCGTACGGCCTGGGGGCATGTGGTGCAAGGGCGAGCCGCTCAGTGCCTGGCACGGGACCGCCGCGAGGCTCAAGGCTGGAGGTCGGCCACGATCTTTTCCACCAGCCGGCGGATGCCGTAGCCCGGGCGGCGGTCCCGGGGCTTCACTTCCGTGGGCAGGGCCTTGATGGTGTCCAATGCCTCGAAGGCTCGCTCGTCCACGTAGTCCAACGCATTCAACGCCAACAGCGGAAGGTAGACGCCGTTTTCTTCGTACGAGGCGTACTTGAGCAGGACGTTCAGGGCCTGTCGGGCATCGGCGTCTGAGCCGTATTGGCCCAAGGCCCAGGCGGCAGCGATCTCCACACACGGCGCCGGGTCATGAAGCGCATCCACCAGCGCGTCGCGGCATTGGCGTACCGCCGCGCTTCCCCGCATGAGTATCCCCGATGCCGCCCAATAGCGCACGGCGCTGTCTTCATCCCCAAGGGCTTGTTGCAGCCGCGGCAGGACCTCCGGCTTCAGTGAAGAAGCCAGTTCGGCCGTGGCCATGATCCGTTCCAGCGGGTATGCAGCCGGGTCGTGCCCCACTTCATAGGGGGAACGGCCCCGGGATCGGCTGTGGATCTCGTGTTCCGGCAGGAAGCCCACGTCGCGTACCTCCAGCATCCACTGGCGCAAGGCCGTTCGCATCCGCCCCAAGATCTCTTGATGGTCGGGCGAATCGGCCAGATTGTGGACCTCGTCCGGGTCGGCCTGGAGATCGTACAGCTCTTCGGGCGGCTTGGGCTGCCAGAAGCGAGCTTGTTCGGGAGTGAGTTTCCCCTGGTCGTAAAGCTCCTTCCAGACGCGTGTGGTCGGTGTGATGAACATGTACGCGACATGTTGGCCGTAGATCAAGTGCGGCATGTAATTGCGGATGTAGATGTAGCGCTGGTCGCGGACCGACCGGACCATGTCGTACCGCTCGTCCATGCGACCACGGAAGCCGAAGATGTAGGGCTGGGGCGCGTCTTCGTGTTTGCCCATGAACGCGTGTCCCTGCATGTAGCGGGGCGGGCGCACGCCGGCCAAGCTGAGCAGTGTGGGGGCCAGGTCGACGAAGCTCACCAACCGCGCGCTCCTGGCCCCCGGCCGGTACTCGTCGGGAGCCAAATGGCGGAACTTCGGGGGGATGTAGACGATCAACGGTACGTGGAGACCGGAGTTGTACGGCCAGCGTTTGGAGCGGGGCATGCCGGAACCATGGTCGCCGTAGAAGAAAACGATAGTCTCGTCGGCCAGCCCGGCCTCTTCCAGTTCCCGGAGCCGTTGGGCTACCAGCCCATCCAGAACGGTGATGTTGTCGTAGTACTGCGCCCAGTCCCGGCGGACTGCCAGCGTGTCCGGGTGATATGCGGGTACCGGAGCCTGCGCGGGGTCGTGCACCCACTGGTGTGGTCGCGTGCGGATCCTGCTCTCGTGTGTGTTCGTGTAATTGAAGATGGCGAAAAACGGCTGGCCCGGCCGGCGGTTCTTCCAATGGGCCTTGCGCGACGATTCGTCCCACACTTGCCCAGGTTTCTTCAGGTTGTAGTCCTCTTTGACGTTGTTCGTGCAGTAGTATCCGGCCCTGCGCAGCAGTTGCGGGTACATGAGCATCCCCTGCGGAAGACGGGTGATGCTCCGCATGTGCTCCGAACCGGTCGACGTGGGATACATCCCCGAGATGATCGCCGTGCGCGCCGGCGCGCAGACCGGGGCGTTGGACCAGCAGTAGAGGTAGAGCATGCCGCGCGAGGCGAGCCGGTCGAGATTGGGCGTGTCGGCGTACCGGTCCCCATAGCAACCCAGATGAGGTCCTATATCTTCGCAGGTGATCCACAAAATGTTGGGCCGCTGGTCAGCCGCCGAGGCCGCGGCGGGCCCGACCAAAAGAGCAGAAGCGGCCAACGCACACAACCAGATTGCTTGTCGGTCCATGGCGATCTTTCCTCGTTGACGGTTCCCTCTACCCCAACATTGCAATAAGGAATAATGTAGGACGGGCATTCCCGCCCGTCAATCATGGGCTCGGCCCGGCGACTCCGGCCAGTCCGGAGTCTTGTCCGGGAGTTCGCGGAAGTGTGTTGCTGGGAATGGGTTATGGCTACACGAAATCCAGTTCGTAGGCATGTGCGTGGCAGCCATCCTCAATCGCGGCTCCCGGCCCACCTGCCTGCTGCGGGAAAACCACCGCGAAGGCGGCAAAGTGAAAACCCGCACCCTGGGCAACATCTCCCATCCGCCCGATGATCAGATCCAGCTGATCCGGTGCGTGTTGAAAGGCCAAAACCTCGTCCCCGCCGACGGGGCGTTCGAGATCGTCCGTTCGCTGCCCCACGGCCATGTCCAGGTGGTGCTGGAGATGATCCACCAGCTGGACCTGCCACGGCTGGTCTCCAGCCGCCCGGGGCGTCAGCGGGATCTGATCGTGGCCCTGGTGGCCCAGTGGATCCTCCATCCCGGCTCCAAGCCGGCGGCCACACGCCTGTGGAAGCAGAGCACGGCGGCCGAGGAGCTGGGCGTCGAGAATGCCGAGGTGGAGGAAGTTTACGAGGCGATGGACGGGCTTGTGGGCCGTCGGAGGCGGATCGAGAACAACCTGGCTCGCGGCACCTGGCCGAGGGGGGCCATGTGTTGTACGAGGTGTCCAGCAGTTCCTATACGGGTCGGACCTGTGTGTTGGATTGCCTGGGGAACAATCGGGACGGGGTGCGGGGGTCGCCTTGCATTGCCTGCCGGGTGATGACCGACTGGGAGGGGCGTCCGCTGGCGGTGGAGGTGTATCCGGGCAATGCGGGGGACCCCACGCGGACGAACACCTGGAGGAGCATGGGGCGGCCCGTGATCCGGCGCCCCCGGCCGAGGAGGTGAAGGCCGGGAAGGCCAGCCGCCAGGACGAAGACGGCGCCACGTTGCACAACTTCGGTACGCTGCTCGGGGAGCTATCCACCCAGACCCGCAACGTTTGCCGTATCGGAGAAGGCGAAAGCGCCGTGGCGGTGACGATCCTCACCACACCCACGCCCTTCCAAGCGAAAGCCCTGCACCTGCTGAAAACCGCCTGTAGTCAGCGGCGGTAATTTCGATTCCAAACAACTCCTGACCGTACGATGAGTTGTGGCTGATCTCCCGTGGAACTTCGGACCCATGGGCAGCAGCCTCTACCGGCTGCTGGGAGCGCGTCTCGGGCAGGGATACGAGAAAGCGAAATCGCGACCTTTGTTTCGCGACATCGTCCAAGCGACGCCAAGCGTCACCATCGACAAGCACGAAATACTCGTACGGCTTCAGAAGCGAGTCCACAACCCGCTGTTGATCGCCGCCGGCTGCGGCGAGACGGCCGTGCGGGTCCCGTGGCTGGGCCGTAAACGCCTCCGCCGGGTCCTCGGCGCGCTGCTCTGTGGCCTCGATCATAGCGAGGATCGCCGCTTCGATCGGCCCGGCAAAACGGGGGCCAAGCTCTGACGGCGTGGGCCAAATCGGCTGGCATGGGCCCTTCAGCCCCATCGGGAAGTCCAAACCGATCCTGGAAACGGGAGGAAGCTCGCCGCCGAGCGCCTTCGGCACTCCCGCGGCCTACCGAAGAAACGTCTTGCACTGTGTTCGGGTTTTCGCTATCAAGCCGGCCTCCTCGAAAGACGTGCTTGCGAAGGATGCCCTTCACTTGACTGTCTTACCCAAGGCCCCCACTTTTCCCAGGATCCTGGGCGCCTGCCTGGCGGTGCTCGCGGTGAGCGGCTGCGCCAGCCTCCATCCGTCCAATTACCGGAATTGGGAACCGAACCAGGCCCGGCTGCCCTATGCCGAATTCGACGGCCACCGCGTCACGGTGCGCAACGTTCGCAGGTGCGGCTACCTTTCGGACAAGGAATACGTCGTTCAGTACGTCGACAGGACATACGATCTGGACAAGCTGGCCACGGTCGACTTCATTGTGATCCCCTTCAAACAGTGGCGGGCTTTGGCCCACACCATGCTCAGTTTCGGCTTCGACGACGGCCAATACGTAGTCGTCTCCGTGGAGGTCCGCCGGGAACGGGGCGAGGAGTATAGCTTCCTGGACGGAGTGCGCCGGAAATACGAGATCATGTACGTGGTGGGCGACGAACGGGACCTGATCAATCTGCGTGCCAACTACCGCAACGACGAAGTCTATCTCTACCGCACCCGTGCCACGCGCGAGGCGGTCCGGGATTTGTTCGTCAAGGTCATGGCGCGGGTCAACAAGCTGGCCGCCGAGCCGGAGTTCTACAACACGTTCACCAACAACTGCACCACGAACATCGTCCGCCACATCAACGAGCTGGCTCCCAACCGCGTGCCCTACGGCATCCACGTGCTGCTGCCAGGCCTGTCCGATCGCCTCGCCTACGACCTGGGGCTGATCGACACGGATCTGCCCTTCGAGGAGACCAAACGCCGGGCCAAGATCACCCATCTGGCCAGGATCTATCAGCACGCCCCTGATTTTTCTGCAAAGATCCGGCGCTAGGCCGCCTGACGGGTCCTCGGCCCAGCAGCTCTTTCAAGACACGTTGGTTGGCCGGAGGGAACCGGTAGCGGTGCAGTTCGGCCACGGGTACCCAGCGGAAAGGCTCGCGCGGCCGTCGGTCGCCGTGACGTGGGGCCGCAGCCAGGAAATGGATGCGCACCGGTCCGTGGGTATAGTCGTACTGTTCAACGCCGTACGTTCCCACGACGGCGACCTCCAAGCCGGTCTCTTCGTGGCATTCCCGCTCGGCAGCCTCGCTCGGCGTTTCCCCCGGCGCCATCTTTCCGCCGGGAAACTCCCAGAACCCGGCCAGCGGCAAGCCCGCAGGCCGGCGTCCGATGAGCACCCGCCCGTCGTGCACGACGACGGCGACCGCGATCAGGGCCGGCTCAGGCGATCGATTGAGTATGTGCGTCACGAAATCCTCCGCCCGGAATGGCCGGCGACTTGCCCGCTGGGCCCCCGCCTCCTCAATCTCCGTGCGCGGTTCTGCCGCACCACGAACGACAAATCCGAATGTCCCAAATCCCGATGACAAGAACACCGGCTGCTATCCGGCCGTTGCGGCACGGCATCCAGCGGCGCACTGGTGCGTTTGGGAGATTTGGATTCCGGATTTCGTGCTCCTTTTGGATTTCGTGCTTCGTATTTCGGATTTTCGTCCGCGCCGTCTGTCGCACAACTGCGCACGGCCATTTCGAGTCTTACTCCTCGCGCATGTGTGCCACGTGTGCGCATCCTTTGGGTTGTGGCTGACAGGCTGGAAGCCTGTCCCACGTCAAGTACTGCGTGCCAGACCAAACTGCCGCGCGTAACCCGCGTTTTCCCGAACCTGATCGTGGAACCGCGGATACATGCCGACCAGCACGGCGTCGGTTGGCTTGATCCGGTCGAAGGCAAAGCGGAAGGCCTCCCGCACCGACTGTTGGTGACGGCATTTCCTGCCAGCGGCCAGGATCTTGAACCCAAGGCAGGGTTGGTCCACCTGCCGGACCACCTCGGTCATCTTCATCGGGTCCGAGGCGAAGAAGGGGTAGTGCCCCACTTTGAGTGTGGGTACCGGCTCCATCTTTTGGAGCTCTTCGGGCGGGCGCGTAAGGTAGTAGAAGCAGGTCATGAACAGATCGACCGGCCAGCCCTCGTCGGCCACCCGCTTGATGCACTCCGGGTTGTGGGCCGACACGCCGGCCATCACGCCGGCGTCATGGACGCGTTTGACGAAATCATGGACCTGCTGGCTCTTGCCCTCACGGAACAACTTGTCCGTCACCCCGCCATGGTGGACGATGGCGATCGGATCCGTGTCCGCGACGACCTTCTCGACGGGGGCGTCTGCACTCCGCGCGGCGTGCAGGCAGATGAATTTCATCTTCGATCCGCCTTGTCGGAGCGCTCGAATCGCCGCGATGCCTTTTTCGTGGTGGTCGAACTGCCAGGCACTGATCCCTGCGCTTTCGCACCTGCGGAGAAACGCCACGGTCCGTTCGACGGTGAAGTACTCGCGCATGTGCCGGTCCATGAACGGACCCATGTACGAGTGCCCGGCGATGGGGTTCCAGCCGGCGATCAATCGGCTCACCCGATGTCTGCCCAGCTGGATTGTGGGCAGCGGCCCGCCGGGGTCCTCTGCCGGTGAGCCATCGGCCCGGTCCGCTTGGCCTGCGGCGAAGGCGGAGGTGGCCGCCGCCGTCAGTTGGGCCAGGAACCGTCTCCGGCCGGTCACGTTCGGTTTGTCTTCGCCCGTGTCCATCTCGTTTTCCTCTCGGCGGTAGGGTCAATTCACTGAGCAAAAGGCGAACGTCGCCCTGGCGCAAGTCACACTCCGCTGGGGCGGAAGTGCAGACCTTTGCTGACGATCTTAGCCCCCGCGCAGGGGCCCGGCAATAGCCTGGCCGCTACCGCCGCCGAATGCCAAGCGATCCGGGGCCGGCGACCCCGTCGTGGCGCGGGTACCCTTTTTCGTCACATGCGTACGAGGCCGCATCAGAGGGGCAGCGCGGTCCGGGCCAGGATCTGGCCGATGATCCGCCGCTCCAGGGCCATGTCCCGACCGATGGGGATCCAGCCCAGGCGCAGCGGCTCGTCCGGCTCGGGGTTGACCACCCGAGTCAGCGAGGTGTCGCTACGGAAGGTGGCCGCCCCGGCCGAGCCGTGCACGGGGCGCTGCAGGTCTTCCAATTCGCGGTGGACGGCCACGTCCACCCAGAATCCGCCCTCATCCGGGATCACTCGCACGACGGCCCAGCGGCGTGTGGATTGGAGCGTGTCTTCCAGTCTGTCGTACGAACTGCCCGAATCGGGCCGCCATGGTTCGAACACCGTGGGCGTGTCGACGGGTAAGGTCTCCAGACGGCCTTCGGTCAATACGGTGCCCACCAGACGCACCGGGTCTTCCCGCTCGATCTTGAAGTAGTCGTCCACCACGTCGACCACGGTTTCCCAGACCAGCTGGTGGTCAGCCACCGGAACCCAGGCTGGATTGTCATGGAACACGGGCGCGGCGTACCAGGGCGGTGGCGGCGGTGGTCCCGGCGCACAGCCGGCGACCGGGAGCAGGGCAAACAGAACGGTTAGCCAGCGTTCCATGGTCGTCCTCGCATTACGTTACGGCCTTGCCCGCGGGCTTCGCCTCGAGATGGAACACGTTCACGCCGTTTCCCGAAGCTCTTCGAACTGGATCTGGTACAGCCGGCTGTAGAAGGGGCAGCGGGCGAGCAGTTCGTCGTGGGGGCCCACGTCCAGGATCCTCCCATCCCGCATGACCACGATGCGATCGGCCAAGGCCAGCGCGCTGAGCCGGTGGGTGACGATGATCGCCGTCCGCCCGCGCACGAACTGGTCCAAGGCCCGCTGGATCAGGCGTTCGCTCTCCAAATCAACCTGGCTGGTCGCCTCGTCCAACAGCAGGATGGGCGGGTTGCGGAGGATGGCCCGCGCCAAGGCAACCCGCTGCCGCTGGCCGCCGGAAAGCAATCCCCCCAGCGGTCCGATGCGCGTCTGATAGCCGGCCGGCAGTTCTTCCTCGATGAAGCGGTGGGCGCCGGCCCGGCGAGCTGCCTCCATCACCTCTTCGTCGCTGGCCCCCGGCGCCCCGTAGCGGATGTTGTTCATCACCGTGTCGTCGAAGAGGAAGGGCTCTTGAGTGACCAGCCCGATCTGCTTTCGCAAGTCCCGAATCCGTACCTCCCGGATCGGCACGCCATCCAGTCGGATCTCGCCGGAAACCGGATCGGCAAACCGCGGGATCAGGCTCAACAGCGTACTCTTGCCACAGCCGCTGGGCCCCACCACGCCAATCGTCTCGCCGAATCGGATCTGCAGATCGACCCCCCGCAGCACGAGGCGCCCAGGGCTGTAGGCGAAATCGACGCCGTCGAAGATCAGGCTCTCCCGGTGCCTGGCCAGCGGCCACGGGCGGACCGGATCACGCACCGCCGGCTCCCGGTCGATCATCGCATAGATGCGATCGCTGGCCGCCGCGGCGCGCTGCACCCGGGCGAAGATGTCCGAAAGCTTGCGCATCGGGTCAGCCGATCCGGCCAGGAAGGCATAGAACAAAAGCAGGTCGGGCAACAGCAACGGCCGCATGCTCATGCGGATGCCGAACAGATGCGTCTGGCCCTGGAGCACCAACCACGCGCCGGCCAACAGGGCCATGCAGATGGTGAGGATGCCAAGCATCTCCGTGAGCGGGTGGGACAGGGCGTCGTACTGGGCGATCTTCATCGCCTTCTGGAAATAGGTCTTGCTGTTGTAGTGGAATCGCCGCCGCTCGGCCCGCTCCATGGTGAACGCCTTGACGATGCGGATCCCCCGGAAGGACTCCTCCAGGGTGTTGTACAGTACGGCCATCTCCTCCATCGCACGCCGGTTGCTCCGCTTGAGCATCTTGGCCAGCCACCCGATGGCCAACGCAGCCAAAGGCGCCACGACCAGCGACAGGAGCAAAAGACGCCAACAGATCACTGCAGCGCCGATCAGACAAGCGAACATCTTCAGCGGCTCCCGGACCAACTTGCCCACCAGCGCCTGGACTCCCATCACCACGCATTGCATGTCATAGGTGAACCGACTCGTCAGGTCGCTGGTCCCCTCGGTACTGAAGGTGGCTACGTCCATGCGGAGAGTACGGCGGAAGAAAAGCTTGCGCAGATCGAACGTGCTCAGCTCGGCCAGGCGCGCCACCAACACGGCATGGGCAATCACAAACAGGCTCTTCAGCGCCGTGCCGGCCAACAGCACCACCACCAACAGGGCCAACGTGGGGAAGGGGGCAGCCGGCAGATAGCGATGCAGATAGGGCCGCAACCAACGATACCGACTCAAGGCCTTGCGCTCGGCCTCCAGGCGCACCTGCGCCGCGGCGATCTGGCCGCGAAGCCCATCCCGCCGGTGTGGAGGAGCTTCCGCCAACCGGCGGCGCAGCCCCTCGACCTCGGCCGACCACCGGTCCACCTGCTCCTCGGTCGCAGCAATCCGGCCGTCCACCCACTGCCCCAGCGACTGGTTCTTGAACGCCACCTCTATGAACGGGTAGACCGTGCCGATGTTCGCCCCCCACAACAACCCCACCGCCAAAGCGCAGACCACCGACGCAGCCAAGGTGAACCGATACCGGAGGGTCAAACGCAATACCCTGGCGAATCCTTTCATGGGCAGGCCGTCCGTGGCAGAATCGTCAGCAAGACCAAAGGGGGACAGATGACAATAACAGATCGAGTCGGAAGGTTACCAAATCCTCGCAGCCCAGCCAATACCGAAGCACATCGCCCAGATCTCCCAGCTTGGCCATCCTGACAGACGGAAGCCCCCTCCCAGCCCCACCGGCTGCCAGGCCACTGCGCCGGGGTGAAAAAGGCTGCCAGCGCGCAGCGATTCGTCGCTCAGCAGTTCATCGACCCATGGCGGGCGATGGGGCCCGAAAAAGGTCATGCTCAGGGTCGCCGGGAAAGCGTGATAGCCTCAATAGCCTCAATAGTCTCAACAGTCTCAACAGTCTCAATAGTCTCAATAGTCTCATATGAGCTCATACATTTTATTGACTTCTGTGCAGGCTGCTCGCATATCGGTCGCTTGCACCTGCCTGTGCGCGGCACGCAGACAGGCTGGGTGCGACGGGGCGCAGGCAGCTGCGCCCCCCGCTGCCATCCGGAGAGAGACTCGGCAAGTGCCACCCACCTTGGTTGCGGCCAACGGCCGTGTTAAGGGACAGGTGACTGCAACGGCCTCACATCGGACCGAACTTTCGAGCCCTCATCCTACTCGGTCGGCGCCGCCCGGTTGACAAAGGCGCGGAACGCCTGGTCGCGGAGCAGCCCTTGGGCGAGACTGCGGTAGCCCTCGGCCAGCGGGTGGCTGGCATCGGCATATTGGTGGCTGGCCAGCGGCGGGGGCGCGGCGTGGGGAATGCCGTGTGTCTGGAGCCAATGGACGGCCTGTTGCCAGCGGGCTTGGTACGCCCGCCGGCTTTCCGGGACCAGCATATGTTGGTTGAAAGGACCGACCAGGACGAAAACGCGGTTGTCCCGCCGCCGGAGGATTTCCACCGTTCGCCGGAAACGTTCCCATTGGAAGGAGACGGCCAGGTCAACCCAGGGTGGATTGAACCGCTCGATCCCCTGTTCAAACCAGGGCCGAGCGACCGGCCGGGGCGAGGGCGGCGTATCGGGCGAAGGCAGCCGTAGCGTCGGGGCCTCAAGCGGGTTGGCATAGGGATGCTCCATCGTCCATGCCGCCAGGTCCGTGTTGTCGAAGTAGGCAATCTCCAGGTGGTCGATCCAGCTGAAAAATGGAACGTGACGCCGCACCACGATCCCGAGCCTCCGGGATAACGTCTCGCGGTAACAGGGGATCCACGGCATGAACTGCGGCACCAGCGCCGGGTGGTTGAAGGCGAACTCTTTGTCGATCGCCAGATCGTGCCGCGGGGAACTCATCCACAGCGGATTGCAATGGAGAAGGACGCGTCGGCCGCGGACGCTCTTGGCGTAGTGTTCCACCAACCCGGCCAGGGCAGCCGGATGGATGCCGTCGACGCCGAGGTTCGAAAAGCTGTGCTCGCCGTCCAACTGGCTGAGATAATGCGACAGCGTTTGGCGGCTTTGCACGTAGTGGCCCCAGACGACCGAGTCGCCCAGCACGAGGATCGAAGGGCCGGAGGCGGCGTGGTCAAACCACCGCCGAACCATCCAGTAGTCATGGCTCAACGGGTACGGGACGCGGTAATCCGGCCCCGGTTCCAACGGTTCCGCCTGTTTCCAAGCCAGGGGAACGCCCCAGGCCATCAAGAGCAGGATGCCCGAAGCCACAAGCCATTGTCGCACGGAAAGGCGCACGGCGTTGGAGCCGAAGGGCACGTGCGGCGATCCGGCTGCGCGCGGCGGGCCGTAGTCGGCTGCAACGGGCTGCTGCCCACCCAGGTTCTTCCCGGCCATGAATCACCCTGTTCAAAACTGGAAATAGATGAACGGCTGGCCGCTTGTGGCGGCGAACATCGATGTATACAAAACCAGGACCACGGCGATGCCGACCCGCACGGGGGGAAGCTCAAGGAGCCACCGGGCCCCGGACTGGAAGACAAACTGGTAGGTCCACACGGCCGAGATCGCGCCCAAGATCACCAGGGGAAAAGCCGGGTCGGCCCAGCGGAAGGCGAAAATATTGTGCACCACGGTCACCGCGTCGTTGAAGGTCTCTGCGCGGAAGAAAATCCAACTGAAGGTGACGAAGAGGAACGTCCAGGCCTGTTTGACACACCGCGGGACGTGTTGGCAGTAGAAGGAAGACCGCTCCAGGGCCCGGGTGAGACAGTAGCCGGCCGCATGGAGGGCTCCCCAGATGACGAAGTTCCAGGCCGCCCCGTGCCACAGCCCGGAGATGACCATCGTCAGACAGATGTTGCGGTACGTGTTCCACGTGCCGTGGCGGCCGCCGCCCAGCGGGATATAGACGTAGTCGCGGAACCAGCTGGAGAGGCTGATATGCCAGCGGCGCCAGAAGTCACGGAGGCCGGTGGCCAGGTAGGGATTGTCGAAGTTGAGCATCAGCCGCACGCCGATCATCCGTCCAATGCCCCGGGCCATGTCGGTGTAACCGCTGAAATCGAAGTAGATCTGCCAACCGAAGGCAAAGGTGGCCAACAGCAGCGCCGGAGCCTGGTAGCGTCCCGGGTCAGCGTAGATGGGGTCGACGTACAGAGCCAGGCAGTCGGCCATGGCCGCCTTCTTGAACAGCCCCACCACGAAAAGCGACATGCCGTCGGCCACGTCCCCCCAGCCGACTCGCGGCTCGCGCTGCAACTGGGGCAGCAGGTTCTTGGCCCGCTCGATCGGCCCGGCCACCAGCTGCGGGAACAATGACACAAATGTGGCATACCGGATGAAGTTCGGTTCGCGCTGCACGTTACCGCGGTAGAAGTCGATCGTGTAGCTCATCGATTGGAAAACGTAGAAGGAGATGCCCACGGGCAAGAGCACACCGGGCGAGACCAGTTCGAAGGGGAGGTCGAGTCGGGCCAGGATCGAATTGATGTTGTCCGTGACGAACTGGCCGTACTTGAAGAAACCGAGCATCCCCAGGTTGTTACAGACGCTGAGGGCCAGCCACGGTTTGCGCCGTGCGCTGCGCGACATGGCGATCACCGCCAGGTAATCCACCGTGGTGGACCAGAGGATCAGCAGCAGATACAGGGGATTCCACCACCCGTAGAAGAGGTAGGATGCGGCCAGCAGCCAGGGGAGACGAAAGCGAGTGCCTTTGAGCAGCAAGAACCCGCCGTAGAAAACCAGAAAGAACAGAGCGAACGTCCAGGTGTGAAACAGCATCGGGTTCCAGGCCCAAAGGGTATGGCAGGCCGCGGCCCGGGAGCCGCTGCGTGGAGGGGAAACCGTCGACCGTCCCGGGCCGGCCCGAGGCCTCCGCCGGACCCGGTGCCCGATCGCTCGGCCCTCAAGGTGGCTGGCGGGGCGGACCGTCCATCGGTTCAGCCAGGACGCGCAGATGGGCTTCGACGGCGTGGGCCAATCCTGTCAGTTCGTAGCCGCCTTCGAGCACGGAGACCAGCCGGCCGCGGCAGCACGTTTCGGCGATACCTTTGACGCTACGCGTCATCCAGGCGAATTGCTCGGTGCTCACAACCATTCCGCCGAGCAGATCGTCCTGGTGGGCATCGAAACCGGCCGAGATCAACACGAAATCGGGGTCGAAGCGTCGCGCAGCCGGCTCGAAGATCTCCTCAAACACGCGCTGATACGCTTCGTCACCCGACCCGGAGGGCAATGGTACGTTGAGCGTGTAGCCGAGACCTTCGCCGGCCCCCCGTTCCGATTGGCTCCCTGTGCCGGGATAGAACGGATGTTGGTGGACGCTGAAATAGAAAACCGCGGGATCCCGGTAGAACACCTCCTGGGTCCCGTTGCCGTGGTGGACGTCCCAATCGACGATGAGCACGCGCCGAAGGCTGTGCCTTTCCTGGGCGTAGCGAGCGGCGATGGCCACGTTGTTCAGCAGACAGAAGCCCATCGCGTGGTTGGGAAGGGCGTGGTGGCCGGGCGGGCGGACGGCGCAGAAGGCGTTGCGCACCCGTCCTTCCACCACGGCATCCACGGCGGCCAGCACACCGCCGACGGCCATCAGGGCCACTTCGTAGGAGTCGCTGGAGGCGGGCGCGTCGGGCGAATCGACCCAGCCGATGCCCGACTGGCAACTGCTCCGGACCCGCTCAACGTACTGGGGCGCGTGGACCCGGTGGACCCACTCCAACGGGGCCGGCTGCGCGGGGATGCGCACCAGGTGGTCAGCCAGGCCTGTTTCCTCGAGCCGCCGGATGATGGCCCGCAAGCGTTCCGGGCGTTCGGGATGGCCCAGGCCAGTCCGGTGCTTCAGATAAACGGGATCGTAGGCCAAACCCGTGGCTGACGAGGCCGGGCGACGAGTCTCTTGGGGCACAGGTCTCTCCTCGGTGGCTTTGCGCACGCAGCGCAGTCCGATAGCATCGCGGGCGAAGCAAGCGTCGGCCATCCCGGGCGCTTCGCCCACCCGGTGGGCGGCGCGGCAGGCCCGGGCCGAGCTGTTCCACGCCCCGCCG
>DQVB01000316.1 GCA_015661985.1 Planctomycetota bacterium
GAGGGACGAAAGAAATCGAAGAGGCGCCTCCAGCGCGCAACCCGAGTCAGGCAAACAACTTAACTCGGTCAACAGTGCCATTCGCTCCAAGGCCCTTTCGAGCGTCCGCACCGCCTGCTCGTAGAGCCCCGTGTCCAGCTCCGCCCGCAGCTTCACATGCCACCAGCTTTCCCGCCACCGCTGCTGGTCGACGCCGCGTTCGCACACCTCCAGACATTCCGCGTAGCGCCCGGAGCGCAAAAGCGACTCGGCCCGCTCCAATTCGTCGGTCGGCGGCGACGGCGAAGCCAACGCCAGCCAAAGGGGGCAGAAGACGATCCACAGACCCGCGCCGGACAAAACGAGCTCTTCTCGGGAACCCGGCCACGCCCCGGAAACGGTGGAATTGTACGCACCTCAGCATAGGAGACAACACGCCAGCAGGTCGATGGCAACTTTACCGAGCCGCTCCCATATCGACAGCTCATACACCGTATCGGTGCATATCGACCGACATATTGCGACGAGTGATAGAATGGCTAGGCACAACAGAATGGCACAAAGGGCCGCACCGGGCCTGGGGCCCGGCCTCCTGCGCTCGGGCGTCGGCCCTACGACGCGCACCTGCGGTTCCAGAGGCCCGCGGGCGGGGAAAGACAGATCGTGCCGGCCCCTCAGCCCAGCCTGGCCAACGCCTGGTCAATCGCCTTTTTGCCCTTGGCGCACGCCTCGTAGGGATCGGGGATTTCCCAGGCGTCGATCATGATCCAGCCGCGGAAGCCGCCTTCCCAGAGGGTTTTCAGGGAGGCCGCGATATCCACATGGCCGTCCCCGCAAGGGAGGTGTTTCGAGGTGCCCCCGTCGCGTAAGGTGCCGTCGGTATCGGTCAGGTGGACATAGCCGATGTTTTCCACACCGACGCGCCCGAGCATCTCGTGGGGGCGACCTGTCGAGCCGTTCATCAGGTCGAAATGGCTGGGGTCGTAGATCGCTTTCAAGGCCGGATGGTTCGCCCCTTGAAGAATCCGCCTCAGATGCTCCTCGGTGTGAAAGACGAAGGGTGGTTCGATTTCGAAGGCCGCCACCAGGCCCAGCTGGGCGGCGATCGCGGCCGCCCGTCGAAAGGACTCGGCCAAACGCTCGATGGCTTCGTCGATCGACTGGCCCCGCAGCGGCCCGCCGGGCCACATCCCGATGCACTCCGCCCCGACGGCCTTGGCAAACCGGGCCTGGTCACGGAACTGTTCGATCCACTTTCCCCTGGCCGCCGGATCGGGGGCGAACGCGCCTCCCGCACCGGTCTGGATGGAAAACACCTGCAGGCCGAACCCGTCGTACAACCGCTTCAGCGCTGCGATCCGCTCCCGCTGGTCGGCCCGCGGGTACGGACCGGCCGGCCATCCGCGGGTCAGCTCTACGCCGTCGAACCCATGGCTCGCCGCGAAATGGAGGACGTCCCGGATGGGAAACGACTTGCCGTACTTCCTCGACGCCGATGCAAACCCGTTCAGCCCGATGGCCGTCTTCCACGGGCGCCGGTCGCGCCCGGCGCCGCGAACGCACGGACCGAAGGCCGCGCAAATCGTAGCTCCAACCACTTTGAACAGATCACGACGGCGCATCGCTCGCCTCCTGGGTTCCTCAAACGTCCAGGTTCCTCGCTTCCAAGGCATGCTTTTCGATGAATTCGCGGCGCGGCTCGACCTTTTCGCCCATGAGGATGCGGAACAGGTCATCGGCGGCCGAGGCGTCCTCCATGCGTACCTGGAGCAAGGTACGGTTTTTCGGGTCCAGTGTGGTGTCCCGGAGCTCCTCGGCGTTCATTTCGCCCAGCCCTTTGAAGCGGGTGATCTGGAAGCTCTTTTCCCCAGCGGCCCGGATGGCTGCCACCAGGCCACGGAGGTCCTCCAGACCCGTGACGGAATCCCCCCGGATGAGCTTGTACCGGGGCTCTTCCACACCGGTGCGATCTTGGGGGATAAGGCAGTCGATCTCGAAACCCATCTTGCGCAGCTCACCCAATTGGCTATTGATCGACCGCACCTCGTGCAGCTCCACGATGCGCAACCCCGTCACCTCGGGCTCATGGCCGTTTCCCTTCGGCTCCTCGTCGGGGACCGTGCCGTTGATGTTCAGTTCTTGGCCCGAGGCCTGTTCCTGCTGGGCCAAGAATTCCTCCATCTCTTTCCGCTGGGCGAACCAGTAGTCCTGGTGGCCCAGGTAGACGTGGAAGACGGGCAGTTTGCCTGTGACCGGATCTTGCCTGGCTGCATGTTCCCGCAGGCTGATGCCACGGCGTTCCAGGGCGACGAGGGATTCCTCCAGGACGGCCAAGGTGCGGCAGAGGCGATCCATCTCTTCGCCCTCGATCAGTCGTCCGTCACCAGGGTCGAAGACAGCATCCGTCAGGCCTGCTTCCAGCAGCTGGGTTTTCATCTCCTCCTCGGTCTGCACGTAGTACGTCTCTTTCTTGCGGCGCACGCGGAACAGGGGCGGTTGGGCCACGTAGACATAGCCCGCTTTGACCAGATCGTACATCTGGCGGTAGAAGAAGGTAAGCAGCAGCGTGCGGATATGCGACCCGTCCACGTCCGCGTCAGTCATGATGATGATCTTGCCGTAGCGGCGTTTGCTCAGGTCCAGATCTTCGCCGATCCCCGATCCAATGGCGGCGATGATGCTGCGGATCTCTTCGTTGGCCAACACTTTGTCTTCGCGCGCCTTGTACGCATTGATGATTTTGCCCCGCAAAGGCAAGATCGCCTGGTACTCCCGTATCCTCCCTCCCTCGGCGGAACCCCCAGCCGAGTCGCCTTCGACCAAATACAGCTCACAGCGATCCGCCTCGCGGCTGGTACAGTCGCGCAATTTCCCGGGCAACCCGCCCGCGGACAGCGCCCCTTTGCGCCGCGTCAGCTCGCGGGCTCGGCGCGCTGACTCCCGCGCCTCGGCAGCCAACAAACCTTTCTGGATGATGATCTTAGCGGTACGGGGGTTTTCTTCCAGGAACCGGGCCAGGCCGTCGCCCACGGCCGAAGCGACGATCCCTTCGATTTCACTATTGCCCAACTTGGTTTTCGTTTGCCCTTCGAACTGGGGTTCAGGAACGCGCAGGGAGATGACCGCCGTCAGCCCTTCGCGGAAATCATCCCCCGTGGGAATCAGGTCTTTGAACAGGTTTTCTTTACGCCCGTAGTTGTTCAGCGTGCGCGTCAAGGCCGCACGGAATCCGGACAGATGGGTACCGCCCTCGGTCGTACAGATATTGTTGACGTACGAATGCACGTTCTCCGTGAATTCGCTGGAGTACTGCATGGCCACATCCAGCCCCACCCCGTTGTACTGACCGCTGATGTGGATGATCTCGGGATGGACCGGCTCGCTGGCCCGGTTCAGATGCTCTACGAAGTCCAGGATCCCACGCTCATAGAGGAACGTTTCGCCCTGGTCGGTGCGCGCGTCATAGAAGGCGATCTTCACACCGGGATTGAGAAAGGCCAGTTCCTGGAGGCGGCGGTACAGGATACCGTAGTTGAAGCGGGTATCGGGAAAGATCTGCGGATCCGGTTTGAAGGTTGTCTTCGTCCCGCGTCGGGCCGTCTTGCCGATCCGTCGCACCTCACCTTCAGGTACACCGTGTTGGTATTCCTGCTGGTAGACATACCCGCCGCGGCGCACCTCCACCTCGCACCACTCGGAAAGAAAGTTGACCACCGTCACGCCCACTCCGTGCAGGCCGCCCGAGGTCTGGTAGGCCCCCTTCTTGAACTTCCCGCCGAACTTGAGCACCGTCATCACACCCTGCAATGTGGAGAAACCCAAGTCGGGGTGCGTTTCCACGGGAATGCCGCGGCCATTGTCCTCCACGGTCACGGAGCCGTCGCTGTTGATCCGCACGGAGATTTCCGAGGCGTATCCAGCCATGGCCTCGTCGATGGAATTGTCTACCACCTCGAACACCAAGTGATGCAGTCCCCGCATGCTCGTGTCGGCGATGTACATACTCGGCCGCTCGCGCACGTGTTGCAGGTCGCTGAGGTGCTCAAGCTGTTCGGCCGTGTAGTCGCCCTCCACGCCGTACTCAGCCAAATCGCCGTGCACCTCGGCCACTTCTCCGGGCTGATGCGAATGGTGGTGCTCTCTATCCCGGTTCGGATCGTCAGACATCGTCTCACCTTCTCCAACAGGCCGTTCCTGACAGCCCCATTTCCAGCCTCAGTCCACCGTCCCCACACGGAAGCGGATTTCCCTCAGCCCTTCATCGGGCAATCGTCGTTGCAAGGCCTTGACGAGCTCCGCTTTCCGAAAAGCCATTTCCTGAAGCAGCGTCGAGTTGACCACGATGACGTCCAAGCGACCGCGCCGGAGGCGGCCCACACGGGTCTGCCCGGCCAACTCGCGGCCAACCACCTCTCGCCATGCTGCCTCCCAGGTCGCTGCAGCCTGGACCCGTCCATAGCCGGAACGGGCCATCAGTTCGGCCAATATCCTGTCTATCCGCTCAGGGCCCGGTGCCATGGCTTTCCACTCCCCAAAAGACTTCCACACTCGGCTCGCCACAGCCCCACACTCGCCCATGCACGCCCCAACGCTCATGCCGTCTTCTTCGACAAAGGCATGATCATATAGGCGTAGCCGTCTTCCGTGGTGCAGAGCAGGGCGGTGGTCGGGCCGCGAAGATGCAGAGTGAACGTCGCCTCCGGATCCAATACCCGGAGGAAATCAATCATGTAGCGCGGGTCCAGCTTCACTTGGATCTGTTCCCCCTCATAGGCCACGGGCATCTCCACGTGGGAATCGCCCTGTTCAGCGCCGTGCCCGGCCAGCGTCAAAGTGCCTTCGGCAAAAGTGAACTCGACCCCACGCCGGTCTCCGCTGGTGACGATCGCTGCTTGCCGCACCGCAGCCAACAGCGGTCCCACAGTCATCTCCACAGGGGTCCCTTCGCCAACCTTGGGAAACACTTGGCGCCACTCCGGAAACCGTCCTTCCAACAGCCGAGAATAGACCGTCGTCCGCCCGCTGCGCAGCAGAACGTCGTTCTCCCGAACGGCTAGCTGCACATTCTCTTCGTTGCCCCCCACGGCTCGTTCCATCAGCTGGATAGCGTAGGAAGGAACAATTGTATGCCCGCTGGTCACGTGCCCGCCCACGGATTCGGCCGGTCCCTGCTGGCGCGCCAATCGCCTCCCGTCGGTGGCCACGGCTACCATCTCC
>DQVB01000318.1 GCA_015661985.1 Planctomycetota bacterium
ACAATCCCTCGAGAAACCCAGAGCCGACAGAGCGTCTTGCCCGCCTTTCCGCAACCGACCACGCTGATCGTTTTCACCGCGCCGTCCCTACCGTGGCAAAAGGCCAAGCGATTGCACTCGTGGGGCCCACCCCCATGGACACGTCCCTCGCAGCCCCTTCGGCCAGCCGGGATACTGGCATCGGCGGCCCGTGCTGGCCAACCTGCCAGCGGGGCAACAGAATCGCCTGCGCCGCGGGGGGACGATCGTCACAGCGTCCTCCGGAGTGGATCACCGAGCGAATCGCCTGCACCGCAACGGGACGATCCCTTGCCGCACCGCTTCACGGCCCCCCGTAGAGCGCAAGCCGGCTCATCGCCCAGGTTGATCTCCACAGGGACCCTCTTGGGCAGGCACCGGTGTCCGTCACATCGGCCGTCACAGGCAACTCAGCCTTGCCGCTGGCACACTCGCTGCCGCAGTTCGTCCAACTCCGCCTGGAGCCGATGCCGCAGCGGGCTTTCCGGACGCAGTTCCTCCAGCAAGGCTTCTGCCTTCTGCAGCGTCTGGTCGGAAAGCTCTCCCCCGCGAAACAGCCTTCGCCAGCTCTGGTTGATCTGATTCTCGGTCAGCAATCTGGAACCCTCACTTGCCAACGCGTCGTCTGTTAGCAACTGCCGCACCAGGCCACTGGAAAGAAGCCAACAGGCTGGTCGGCCTTCGTGGGGCTCCTTTCGCCCCGTCGCCTGGCCGGCAGCGATTCCCTGGCGGCCCGAGGCCGCCCTCTGTCACAATGATAGAGTCGCGCACAATCTTTTCCAGACTCCGTCTCAGAGTCCACGGCGGTGTGAATGGATCCGTGGAAGGCAGAGTCGCCCACAAATGGGAACCCACCACTGCATAGCCACACAATTGCAGGGACGTCTCCCCTCAGACGACCAGGGTGCGTTCACGCGACCTCCGAAGCCGTTTGGTCCATACGGCCGCCACGGAGCCGCGCCATTTGGCTGGCCAGCGCATCCACGGCGTAGTGGATCTGCTCTGCCGTATGGGCCGCGCTCAGGCAGAACCGCAACCGAGCAGCCTCCTCGTCCACCGCTGGGTAGAGAATGGCAGGCACGTAAATGCCGCAATCCCGCAGGGCCTGAGTCAACTCCACGCAGCGGGAGGAACTGCCCAGGACGATCGGCACGATTGGCGCGGCCTGACTGGGGCCCGTATCCAAACCCCGTTGGCGGGCCAACGCGACGAACTGCTTCGCTCGCCGCTGGAGCCGCTCGACACGCTCGGGCTGCTCCTTGAGCAAACGGATCGCCGCCAAGGCACCCGCCGCAGCAGAGGGGGCCATAGCCACCGTCGCCGCGGCGGCCGGGGCCGTGTATCGCAGCAACTGCACCAACGCACCCGACCCGGCCACCCAACTGCCCGCGTTTGCCAGGGCGTAACTGAACGAGCCGGTCCAGGCATCCACGTCCGCCGCTTCAAGCCCAAAGTGTTCGCCTATACCCCGTCCGCTGGGGCCGATTGTACCCAGACTGTGGGACTGGTCCACAACGAGCAGGGCTTTGTGGCGGCGCTTTATCTCGATGAACTGGGGAAGCTCGGCCACCGCGCCGTCCAGCAGGCTCACGCCCTCGATCACTACCGCGGCCCGGCGGTAGCTTCCGCGGAGTTGGTCGAGCAACCGATCCGCCGCTTGCCAATCCTGTTGAGGGAATCGGCGGCGATCGGCACCAGCCATGGCGGCCGCCAATCGGATACCGCTGTGGGCATGGGTGGGGTAGAGGATGAGATCTTGTCGATCAAACAGCTGTGCCAACAAGGCCTGGATCGCCCCACTGGCCCCGTCCACGACCAGCGCGTCCTGGGTGCCCAACAGCTCGGCCAAAGCGCATTCCAAATCGCGGTGCACCTGCCGCTGGCCCCCCACCATCGGGCTGGCCGCCACAGTGGCACCATACCGCTGCACAGCCTCCTGGACAGCTCGGATGACGGCGGGTTCGCCGGCCAGGCCCAGATAGTCATGGTGAGCAAAGTCGATCAGCTGCCGTCCGTCCACGGTGGTCCGGGACCCGGTGCGACCCTCGTGGGGGGTAAACTGCGGGGGCAGAAGCCCGATGGCTCGGAACACCTCCAGGTGTTGCCGCAACTGCACATATTCGGGAAAGCGCTCCGGCCGGTAGGCTTCCTCGGCGATCGGCTTGGCCCCGCCCCGGGCCGATCGGGCGGAGTGGCCACCGCCAAGGTATCTCTCCACGGCTTCGACCACTTGACCGCACGTTTCCAACTCGAAGAGCACCTCCTCGGGAAACCGGCCTCCGAAACGTTCCTCCAGAGCCGTGACGATCTTGACCCGCTCCAGGGAATCCAGACCGATCTCCCGAATGTTGGTCTCCAACGTCAATCCGGCCGCCCGGTCCTTGGCCACGCGGGCCACTTCCTCCAAGACTTGGCTGGCAAGATCCCGGCCATCGCCGCTGGCCCGACCATTGCCACCGCTGCGCGGGCCCTGCGCCTTGTCGGGTTCGCCGTTGCCCCGGTCCGCACTGCATACAGTCCACGCCGTCTCTGCGATGCGCGTGCCCTGGAAGGCATGCGGCTCAGAGTGGATTGTCCCCTCGTCTGCAGAGCGAGGCGGCGAGCCGGGCCCTGGGGCTTCTGGCCATTCGGCGTCGGTCTGTCTGTGTCCCGCGTCCCACCGGGCTACGACCTTCAGTCTCCCTTCCAGAAACGCTCGCCGACACGCGTCTCGCTGGATCTTCCCGCTGGACGTCTTCGGGATCGTGCCTGCCCTGACCAGCACGATCGTCTCGGGGGGGAAATCATGTTCGGCCGCCACGGCACGGCGGATCGCCGCGAACACCTCACCCAACTCGCCCCGCTTCCGCCGCTGAACCTCGTGGACCACGACCAGCCGCTCTCTTCCGTCGACTGCCACCGTGAAGGCCGCCCCGCAGTCCGGGCGCAGTCGGGGGTGAGACTGCTGGACCGTTCGTTCGATGTCTTGGGGATAAAAGTTCGCGCCCCGCAAGATGATCACGTCTTTGATCCGACCGGTGACAAACAGCTCACCGTCGCGCAGGAAACCCAGGTCGCCGGTTCGCAGGAACGGCCCTTCGCCCGACCCGGCCAAGCGAGCGTGAAAGGTTTCTTCGGTCGCCTCCGGCCGGTTCCAATAGCCCTGGGCCACCGACGGGCCCCGAACCCATATTTCGCCAATGCTCCCGTCAGGCAGCTGGCGGCCCGACTGCGGATCGACGATCACGATCTGTTCGTCCGGGAGCGTGCTGCCACAGCCCACCAGCAGCTTTGGGCGGGCCCCCTGCTTGGCGTCGACCGCCCGCCCGTCGGCCAACGTGGCCGCGTCGAAGGCACGAATCACGGGCTGTTGGTGGACATAACCGCCGGATACGATCAGCGTCGCTTCGGCCAAACCGTAGCAGGGATAAAACGCCTCGCGCCGGAACCCACACGGCTCAAAGGCCTCGCAAAACCGCTCGATCGTCTCCTCCTGCACGGGTTCGGCGCCGTTGAAGGCGACCTCCCAGCTACTCAGGTCCAGCTGCCGCCGTTCGTCCGGACCGATGCTTCGCACGCACAAATCATAGGCGAAATTGGGCCCGCCGCTGGTAGTCGCCCGGAATCGGCTCACCGCAGCCAACCACCGCAGCGGCTTCTGCAGAAAAGCCATGGGGGACATCAAGATGTTCGGCCGGCCGCAATACAAAGGCTGCAGGACACCACCGATCAGCCCCATGTCGTGGTAGCTGGGAAGCCAGAACACACCCAGCCCTGACCGAGTGTGCTCGAAGGCATACGCGATCAGCGCCGAGTTGTGAATCAGGTTGGCATGGGTCAACATCACGCCCTTCGGCGTTCCCGTCGACCCGGACGTGTACTGCAGGAAAGCCAACGTGGCGGCGTCGATGTCCGGCGGCTGCCATGAGTCCGCCATGGCCGAAGGACAGTCACATGTGGCCAGCCACTGAAGACGCCTCAGTACCGGCGAGGAGCGGACCACCGCCCCGACGCGCCGCAGCACTTGACCCGTGCTCAGAGCCACCCTGGCCCCACAATCTCCAGAGATCGCCTCAATCCGCGCCAGGGAACGATTGCGACGGGGCGGATAGGCGGGCACGGCCACCACACCCCCATAAAGACACCCGAAAAACGCAACGATGAACTCCAAGCCCGCCGGATGGAGCAACAGGGCACGCTGGCCAGTCAGCCCCAGGGAACCGAGCCACGCCCCAATGGCCCGAGCGCGGCGGTCCAGTTCCGCATAGGTGATCTCGACCTGCTGGCCCTCGCCGTCCACCAAGTACGTAAAAGCAACGTCGTCGGGCTGGCGCTCCGCCCGCAGCCGCACCAGCTCCACCAGCGTGTTCGGCCCGAAAAAGGTCCCCGGAAGACAGTCCAGCGCCACCAGATGCAAACTCCCAATGGCAACCAACCAGATTCCGCTCAACGCCTGCAAACTTGGCCGCCGCCAGGGCCACCATCGGGAACCCCCCGGAACCCCAGGCTGGGTTCCCAGATCCCGTGGTCAAACCTGCCCCCCGCACAGGCCGACTCCTCGTCCGGCCCCGAGCCGCCCGTGGGGAACGCTGGCCACAGGGACCCCGGCAAACCAGCTCGCCGTCCAAAGGCCGGGGCCCACGCTGGGGTGGGCAAGAACCGGAGGGCCGAATGGAATCCAGCCAATCGGGTGGGACCTACGCGGGGCGTGTCGTGGGACGATTCGCCCCCAATACGTTATCGGTTGTGGACAGCCTATAGATTATCACCAACCAATCCACAAATCCAGAAAAATCGACGCGGCCGGATTGGCCGCCCTATCTCCTCTGGTTTGCCCACATTCTCCTACGCACCGATCCTTTTCATGTTCACGAGTATCTCCTCTGGTTCGCCAGCACGTGCCATTTACCGTCTTTTGTTGCCCAGGCTACCGCAATCTAGGTGGGTCAAGGTGCACAGTCGAAAAGTCGCTCTTGAGACGGTTCTTGCACGTTGGCAAAGAATCCACACCTGTTCATTTGTGCCGCGCGCCCATTAGCCCGCATTATTCGTGACCTCGCAGGCCGCAGCGAGCAGACACAGCCTCTGCCGGAACTTCGGTCGCTCGGCCAACGAGCAAACTGGAGCGCGGCGTATGCCACGTCCAATCGCGTTTGCGCTGCTCCGGCAACACTTTGCGCGACCTTGTTCCGGCCGACGTGAATGATCCGGGTTAGCGGCCGCCGCCCGACCTCGTGGCTTTCTCGGTCCGGCTTTCAGACCTTCCGGGGGCGAGCCCCGTGGCTTGGCTCTCCAGAGCCGAGAATCCACTGTTTCGTCGATTCCCCTGTAGCCGGCTCAGAAAGAGCGAGGCTACTGCGCCAGGCGCGCCATTGCTGGGCTTGCCCGCTTCCTGGAGTGGCTCAGCGGCCGCCCCGCGCCACAAGACCGACAAGAACCCTGCCCTGTCAACCCCAAGTCGTCAAACTCCCCAGGCTCACGAGGCTGGTCAGCGGAGCAGTTGGCGAGACTGATCAGTCCGCCGTGACTGGTTGGGCGAGTTGGCCGGCGCCAGTGACTGGTTCCCGGCCGCCAACACCGGTTTGCCGGTGATCCGGGCCAGGCCATCCAGGTAATGTTTGGGGTTGGCGTGGAACTTCAACATGGTCTGTTCGCTGGAAAACAGAAACACTCGACCGGTTCGCGGGTCGGGGTACCAGACGCCGAACTCGCGCTGCCCGAGCACCCTGCGCTGTTCATCTACCGCCAGCACGACGTCGTGGCAGGCCAGCACCGGTGCGTACTGTTCTGGGGCGGCCAAGAAGAGCTTCTGCGCCTCGGGGCCTACGAATAGATACGTCCTCCCTTCGTGGATCGCTCCCCACTTTGGGTCGCCAAGAACCCATTTTTCTTGCGAGTTCAGGGTGACGGGGCAGTAGCCGTCGAGTGCCAGAGGCGGACAGCCAGGGGGCAGATGTTCGACTAGCCATCCGGGTGGTCCAGCCCCTTGAAGCGAACCGGCCGGCTGGCCGGTGTCCGCACTGGCCGTCGGGTTGGTTCCTGCGGCAGGTCGGCCCGGTTGCCGGCTCAACGGCGCCACGCCCGCACTGGCCGATTCGATCTGCGGGGCAACTGGTTGGCCGGAAATAGGTGCCGGTGGGCCGATTCCCCGGGGCGGCTGGCCGGCCCACTCAGCCTGTGGGGGCCGGGACGGCTGCCCAGGGGGAGCAGTCGGTGGCGGTCCGTCAGGCCGGCCAGCTGCGGGACCGCTCTGGGGCCTTGGCTGCGGCTGGCGCGGCGCGTACCTTGAGGCTGCGTCTGTTGGCGCCGTTTTCGGCGGCTGCTGGGGCGAACCACCAGGGGCTGGCGAGGCGTAAGGGGGATTGGTCGGCGAGAGTCGAGATTGGCTTGTCGCCGCAGCCATTTGGGGGGCACTTTGGGTTGGCGGGCTGTGATACGAATGTGTCACCGCGCCAGCGGCCGTTGGTCGCGGGGGATTCTCCAGCTGGGCCGGTCGCGAAACACTCGCGTACGGATTGGCCGGCCCTTGCCGGGAGGAGGCGATCGCATTCAGCTGTTGAATGTACCTTTGGACATCACGAGCAGTCGATAGGTTGGATATTTGGCCAAGAACTTTGCCCTGTGGAGTGACAATTACGTCTGCAGGTATCATGCTGACCCCGAAAGTTCGCGCTGTTTGCGGGAAATGATCGGCGTGGAGCCTGACGGGGACAAAGCCCGCGTTAATAGCCGCGCACACTTCGGGTCGGGTGAAAACCTCGCGGTCCATGGTCCGGCAGGCTGCGCACCAGTCGGCCCAGAAATGGATGAGGACCAACCGGTTGGTCTGTTCGGCCACCCTTTTGGCCGTTTCCAAGGTAGGCTGCCAGCGAATGGCGCCCATGTGCTGGGCCCTCGCTGGGCAGGTCAGGAGGGCAGCCAGGGCTGCTAGCAGGGTCACACGATGTACGAATGGCATACGAACCGGCTCCTCAAAGAGTGACAGCCTGAGGTGGTTGCAGACAGGTTGACGGCTGGGTACGTTATCGGAAGTTTGGCGTGGGAAAATCGTGTTAAAGTTAACGGATCGGGGGGGATTCGCCGATTTTTTGTCCTAGGTGGCTCGCCGGGGACCCTTTTTCCCTTGAAAAGCGCGGCGGGATAATGTATATGGGGTTAGAGGCGGTCAGTTGCGGAGGCTATCGGGGCCAGGTTCCCTCCCGAGGCAGGATCAGCGGGGGGTGGCTAACAGGCGAGCCCGTGCGTTCGCGTCTTGCTGGACTCGGCTGCCGGTCTTCCTGAGCGGTAGCGGTACAGGGGGTGGAGGTGTTCTGGTGGTCTGTGTTGGGAGCGGCAGGGCGTAACGCCATTGACCGCGGCGCCGGGATTTGAGCTTTTTTGGCAACAAACCGCCGCGCGGAAACTTGACAAACCGCCAGACATGGTTAAGATGGCGATAGCTGGAGTTCTGCTCTGCGGGTAGGTGCCATCGGCCCATGGTCTGGAATCTCGGGGCCAGCTTACCGGGAAGGATAATGGGTTGTCCCGGTAGAAAGCGAAAGGCTTCTCGACCTGGTTTGGTATTCCTGTGGCTGACCGGGAGAGGGTCGGCGTAAGGGGGGCGACCAGGAGGGGTGGCGGCCCCGATACGGCAAGAAAACTCCGACGTTTTTGGCAAGGTTCAGTATCTTTGTGCGCCGCCATAGGCGGCTTGCTAGAGGGGACCACGGTATTTTGGCTCCCCGCACGCCGGACGGTCCGCGGGACGTGGCAGGCGGCTGTGGTTTCCCAGTGCCCCCGGGGTCTGCGGTAACCGGGACGGGCCCTAGGGGTATGCAAACACAAGGGTGTTCCCGTAACTGACGCGTGGTGTCCGGCCGGTGCGGCGGGATGCCAGTCTTCAAGGGCTTGGGAATTGGTCTCCCGCGGCGCTGTCGTTGCGCCGCAGGAGCTGGATTGGCTCATGTAGGTGTGTTATGGCTAGGAAGAAGAGCCGTTCGAAAAACAAAGGCGGCGGTTTTGCCCACAACCATCGCAGTTCATTGCGACCGGTGAAACCGAAGGACGCCGAACCGGAGGTGGGCGAAAACGGCGAACCCCTGCCGCCTCGCCCCGGCGGCGGAGTGCTGGAGATGCATCCCAACGGTTACGGGTTCCTCCGCGATCCGGCAGCCAATTACGTCCGCCAAACCACGGACCCCTTCGTGCCGGGAAGCATGATTGAGAAGTTCGGCCTCCGGGAAGGGGTCCACATCGAAGGACTCGTACAGCCCGGGCGCAGGCAGCAAGGCCCGCGGCTGAAGGAGATCTACAACGTCGACGGCATTCCACCTGAAGAATACCGTAAGGTGAAAACCTTCGACGAGCTGACGCCTATCAACCCGGAGTCCTGGCTCAAATTGGAAACCGGCCCGGAACCGATGACCACCCGCGTCATGGATCTACTCACGCCGCTGGGCAAAGGACAAAGGGCACTGATCGTCGCTCCGCCACGGACCGGCAAAACGATCTTGTTGCAACACATCAGCCAGGCGATTGCCACCAATTACCCAGAGATCAAACTGGTCGTGCTGTTGATCGATGAACGGCCGGAAGAGGTCACCGATTTCCGCCGTGCCGTGATTAATGGCGAAGTGGTGGCCAGTAGCCTGGATCGTGACATCGAAAGCCATGTGCGGCTGTCGCAGCTGATCGTTGAGCGCTGCCGCCGCCTGGCCGAGATGGGCAAAGACGTCTTCCTGCTGCTGGACTCCATCACCCGACTGGCCCGCGCCTTCAACAAGTGGGTCGGAAACACGGGCCGGACCATGAGTGGTGGTATCGACATCAAGGCGATGGACATCCCCAAGAAGTTGTTCGCCACAGCGAGGCTGTTCGAAGAAGGAGGCTCGCTGACCATCGTCGGCACGGCGCTGGTCGACACGGGGAGCCGCATGGATGAGCTGATCTTTCAGGAATTCAAGGGTACCGGCAACATGGAACTGGTGCTCGACCGTCGCTTGGCAGACCGGCGCATTTGGCCAGCCATGGATATCACCCAATCGGGTACCCGCCGGGAAGAAAAACTGCTTCCGCCCGAAATGCTCCACGCGGTGACCATGCTGCGCCGCACCTTGGCCACTATGCATCCGGTGGAAGCAATGGAACAGTTAACCAGCAAACTGAGCAAGTTTTCTTCCAACCGGGAGTTCATCGAGCTGATCAGTGGGGCCAAAGTGGTCGACTGATCGCCCCGTCTGATTGCCGAGCCCTGATTGCCGAGTTTGCTTGCCAGCCATGTCGAATGATCACCGAAGCGGCAAGGGCCGGCCTCAGGCCGGAGATCCAACACGCCTCCAGCCGTCGCTGGCCCGCCATGCTGGGGCTGTGTGCACGCTTCCCTAGGGTCAACGGGCCGGGCCTTGGGTCACCGCTTCGTCCCCTTGGTTGGACGTCGCCGCTTCCCCAAGACCCGGCTTGGCTGGCCAGACCGCCGATGTACAATAGTAAAGGGAAGCGGCCCCCAGAGCACCGACCCTCTTGCCGGAAGCCGTGTGCTTTGGCGGGCTTACAACCGCGGGGCACAACGACGCTGGTCCGTCCGCGGTTGGCTGCGGAGGGTATGCGAATTGGTGAGCAGCCACACTGGAAATGTGGTGCCCCTTTTTGGGGTTGCGGGTTCGAGTCCCGTGCCCTCCGTTTTGCGTATTTGCAGGATCCCGCAATAAGTCGTAACCCGTTGCACAACAAGGGGTTACCGAATCGGCCCTCTGACGGGTTTCTGT